>CAZYIV010000009.1:0-64467 GCA_964647615.1 uncultured Gemmatimonadaceae bacterium
GTCGCTTCAGCGACAGATGCCGAGTCGCGGCTTCAGCCGCGGGACGAGGGGCTCGGCTCGCAACGCCATGGGATTGCCACGGGCCCCCGGGCCTCCGGCCCGGGGTGCCCTCGCAATGACAGGGTGCACCTACAGTCTGTGCCGTCCCTACTGTCTTACCGTCTTACCGTCTTACCGTCCTACCGTCCTCCCGTCCTACCGTCCGATCTGGCCCACTTCTTCCATCTCCCCCTCCCATCCCGCCGGTGCGCTCCCACCCCCTGCCGCCCGGGCCGATCCACCGAGACCGCAGCGAAGCACCTGTCAGGCAATCACTTGGAACTCCCCGCCGGGCCCAGCTCCCGGCTCGTCAGACCCTGCGTCAGGTGACCAGGAGGCCCGTCCGATGTCCACTGCGCCGGACACGCGGTACCTGCTCCTCGACCACGCCAGCATGCTCGCCAGCTCCCTCGGCCTCGCCGCGCTCAGCACCGCCCGGGTGGCGCGTTCCGCCCGCCTCTCCAAGACCACCGTCCACGGCTACCTCGGCGGACGGGAGCGGCTGCAGCTCCAGGTGCTGGACCACGCCGTCTGGGAACTGGTGCGGGACGTGCTCACCCCCGCCCGCCGGGCACCCCGAGGGGTGCCCCGCCTGCAGGCGCTGCTGGAGCACTGGATGGGATGGTGCAGCGGCGGCTACCACCCGGGCGGCTGCCCCCTGGTGGCGATCGCGATCGAGTTCGACGACCGGCCGGGCCCGGTCCGGAAGCGGCTGCTCCGCTGGTGCGCCGCATGGCGCCGCTGCCTGAGCCGTGAGGTGGCCCACGCCCGGCGGGCGGGTGCGCTGAGGGAAGTGAGCGACCCGGACCAGTTCGTCCACGATTACCAGGGGATCATGCTGGCGTACCACCACGCCGAGCGGCTGGTGCGCGACCTGGACGCGCGGGCGCGCGCGCTCCGGGCGTTCAACGACCTGGTGGGAAGGGAGTCGCGGTGGTGAGGGGAGGGGCAACCCCCGCCCCCCCTCACCGGATCATGGAATCAGCTGGATCGCCTTGCCGTCGAACTTGTGCAGGTCCTTCACCAGCCCGCCCTGCATCGCCTCCTCGCGGCTGATCCCGAAGCCCACCTGGCCGCGCAGGTTGATCCGGCCCGGCTTGGCCGGCGAGGTGGCGGTCGCGGCCACCGGGCGGTCGAAGTCGGGCACGAACTGGATCGGGTCCGCGAACATCATCACCGGCATGCCGAGGAAGGTGGCGAGCGCCTGCAGCAGCGGGCGATTGCCGCCCTCCGCCACCTGGTACCACCAGAGGCGGCGGTCGGGAGTGGCGCGCTGCCGCTCACCGATGGCGTTGATCAGGGTAGCGACGCCCCGCATGCTCCGCAGGTTGATGCTTTCCCGGAAGGCCAGCAGGGACTCCATGGTGAGGGCCGGCGTCTCCGGCCGGGGCTCTGGGAGCGGCACCGAGAACCCCTCGGTGAGGCCCGGGTCAATCCGGGGGCTGAACCAGATGCTGGGGGTGGAGCCCGTGTGGAAGTCCATGCCGCCATATACGATGAAGTTCACCCGGGAGGCGGGCCGGGCCAGGATGTTGAGCAGCTCCAGGAAGCCTTCCACCTCCATGTCGTCGGTGGGTGGCACCATGCCGTTGCTGCGCTCGATGATCGCCTTGAAGTCCACGGTGGACGGGTGCCAGGTGCCGTCCAGCAGCGCGCCGATCTCCTGCGCCACGGTGTTGAACCCGGTATCCCGGTCGGCCTGGCCGTAACACCAGACCTCCGCCACGGTGACCCCGCCGCTGCCACCACCGGCGCCGCCCTTGTCGGCCAGGCCGCCGGTGTCCGCCAGCAGGATGTCGCCTACCGGCATCCCCGTGGCGCCGTGCAGCAGCCGGCGCATCGCGTCGCCGGTGAAGCCGTCGCTGCTACCGCCGCCACCGCCGGGCGAGCCCTCGATGCCCGGCATGAAGTCGCCGCTGCCGCCGCCGGTCCCGCCACCGCCGGACGATCCGCTCCCGCCACCACCACTCCGCACCCCCGCCGCATCCAGTGCGCGGGCGGTGTTGAGCGCGGCGCCCATCTCGGAGGCGTTCCTGGGCGTGCCGCCCTGGGCCGCGGGGCTCGCCGCCGTCGCGGCGGCCGCCGCGCCCTTGCCGGCGTCGATCTTCCGCTTCTCCAGCTCGAACGACTGCGCCGCCATCATGTTGGCGCTGGCGATCTGGGCCTGGGTGGCCGCCGCTCCCGCGCTGGTGCCGGCCAGCGACTGCGCCAGCCCGATGGTCGCGCCGAGCCCCGACATGTCGCGGAACATGCTGCCGTTCTGGACCGCGCCGAGCACTGCGCCCACGCCGGTCGGGTCGGGGAGCGAGGTGGGGCTCACGATGTTGAGCACCGGCTGCCCCAGCTGTCCCGGCCGCGCCTCGCTCGCCTGCGCCCGCGATCCCATGTTGATCGCCGCGATCTCCGGCGGCGCCAGCGGGATGGGGCTGTCCTGCCAGTTCCAGAACCGGGTGGCATCGAGCTTCTCGGCGGAGTTGGAGCGGCCCAGCACCGCCTCGCCGAAGACGCCGCCGGTGGGGATCGGCACCAGCTGCTCGGTGGTGGAGGGTCCGCCGAACTGGAGCCCGCGATCACTGAGCCACCTGCGCCACGCCGCCTGCGCCGCGCCGATGGCGCCGGCGGCGGCATCCGCGCTGAGGACGCTGTCGCGCCGGGCGGTGAAGGCCGGCATCCGGAGGACGACGTAGTTGCCGGCGATCATCACCGGCTCCGGGTCCACCAGGTCCACCACCGGCAGCCCCTCGAACGCGAACGGCGAGAGCAAGAGCGCAAGCGTGGAGGCATCCAGCGAACGCCAGATCGCCTGGCTGTAGTGCAGCCGGTTGGCGTTGAGGTGCTCCACCAGCTCGGGGCGGAGCGCCTGGTCGCCGAAGCGCACCACCGTGAAGCTGGCGTTGGCGTTGAAGCTGATGGGAAGTGTCACGGGGAAAAGCGCGCCCCGATAGGTCAGCTCGAGCGTCACCTGTCCGGTGCCGGTGGCGGGGAGTGCGCCGGCGGTGACCACCAGCTCGCTCAGTTCCGAGAGCGGCAGCGCGCTCGGCGCGCGCCACTCGAGCCCCGCATCCGAGAAGACCACCGCCGCGCCGCCGGTGGCCGGCTTGGCGGAGACGCCGGTGACCGGCACCCGACTGTCGCCGATGCGGAATACTGCGGCGGTGAGCGCGGCGTCGCGGGGAAGGAAGACGTCGCTGCTGCCGGGGCGCACCACGTCGAGGGAGACGATGCGCGATGCCCGCGCCAGCTCGATGGCGTCGAGCACCGGCCGCGGGTCGGTGACGGGGGGACGTGGCGGCGCCGGCGGGGTGGCGGGCGGGGTCGGGGGCGTGCCGCTGTCGGCGGTGGTGCTGTCGGGCGTGGTGTCGGTGGCCATACGGGCCATCATCGTGACCCCGCCGATCGTGGCGACGCCGAGCGCGCTGAGGAACGGCCGGCTGCGGACCAGGGAGGTGACCTTCACCGTCCCGAACTCGCTGCCGAGCATCTCCCGCGCCTGCCGGTCCAGGGCCGCGTCGGCGAGGACCCCCTGGTAGCGGCGGATGGTGGCCTCGTCGAAGGTCACCAGCTTCATGGGGATGAAGAGGCAGCGCTCGACCTGGTTCAGCTCCACCCGCACCCGGTACAGCTCCACCACCTCGTAGTACTGCACGGTGAGGGCGTGCATGTGGTTGTAGTTGGCCAGGATCCGGGTGGAGACGCTCTCGTGCTCCTGCTCCGAGACCTCCAGCACCAGCGAGGCGCGGCGGTCGCGCACCGAGGAGGCGGCCTGGTGGGTCGCGTCCATGACCTTCTGGCTCATCGAGGCGGCAAGGTCGCGGCTGCCGCTGGAGGTGGAGAAGCTCTCCGCGTGGGTCTTGGTCTTGGCGGCGGAGGCCGACCCGCCGATGGACACCGGGCCGATCGTGGCGCCGGCGCTGAGCCCGCCGCCGAAGGTGGTGGAGCTGCTGTCGGTGGTGGAGAAGCCGGTCTGGGCCTCGTTGGCGACCGCCTCCTGCACCTCGCTCAGCGCCCGGTTGTGGCTGGTGGTGTTGCTGAGCCGCTCCGACTCGCTGATCGCCTCGGTGCCGGTGGAGCGCGACTGGCGCGACCAGTCCACCACCGCGATCCGGGTGCTCTCGCCCGGCGCCAGCGCCACGCTGTGCAGCAGGTTGCCGAGCGTCACGCCGTGCGCAAACCAGGACTGCGCGAACGTGAGCCGCGCTCCCACCGCCGGCACGCTGAAGCCGAAGTCGTCCTGCACCGCGGGGGCGAGATCCACCGCGCCGGCCGACGCCAGGTCGCGGGTGGTGGTGGTCTCGACGTGGTCAATGACCACGGTGGAGTAGAAGCAGCGCTCGGTGGGGTACTCGCCCATCCGCGGCACCAGCTCGGCGGCGTCGTCCGCCGTGCCGGGGTCGGCGCCGGTGGCGACGGCCAGCACCAGCCGCGCGAACCGGAACGGCAGCCAGCGGCCCAGGTCGCCGACGGTGGCCACCTGCAGCGTGTCCCCCAGCGCGGTGGCGAGTTCGGGGGTGACGCCGCGGAGGGCGGTGAGCGGGGAGCCGGCCAGGGCCTCGATGGTGGGGGCGGGCTCCTCGGTGGCGTAGCCGCCGGGGACCCGGTCGAGGCGGCCCAGCGGGCCGGCGCCCTCGGACTCCGCCGCCTCCACGATCTCCCGCGCCCGGGCCAGGAGCGGCAGCGTCGCCAGGTCGAGGACCGTGCGGACCCCCTGTCCCGCCAGCAGGGTCACCACCGGGTCGGTCACGCCCAGCAGGACGCTGACCTCCGAGTGCAGCACGGTCACCGGATCGAGGTGGGCGCTCGCGTGCCGCAGGCCGTCCTGGTAGCGCATCGGTTCCTCCGAAGGCAGGGCGGGACAGGATGAGATGGGGGAGACCCAGAGGGACGCGGGGCGGCGGCGGGGATTCTCAGTCAGGCGGGGGGAGGGGGGGGTGACAGGGGTGGGGGGAATGCTGTCATTGCGAGGGCACCCCGGCGCCTCGGCGTCCCGCGGCTAAAGCCTGCTCTCCCCGGCCTCGGCGTCCCACGGCTAAAGCCTGCTCTCCCTCGCGCCCGAGTCGCGGCTACGCCGCTCCTGAGGGGCGCTCGGTCGTCGGCATCTGTCGCTGAAGCGACAACTAATCGCCCTACTGGCGCCTCAGGGGCGCTCGGTCGTCCTCGGCTCGCGCTGACATCGCGTCCCGCGGCTAAAGCCGCGACATCCCTGGCGTTCCCTGGGCGCGCGTCCCGCGGCTAAAGCCGCGACATCCCTGGCGTTCCCTGGGCGCGCGTCCCGCGGCTAAAGCCGCGACTCGGCATCTATCGCTGAAGCGATGTGGGTCCCGTGCGGGGTCGAAACGCGCCGATGGGAGTCATGGTGATGCGAGGTGCAAGGCCGAAGGAAGGTAGGATGGTCGGATGCGCCACCGACTCTTCGTGCACCTGGTCTGGACTACGCGGGAGCGCGCACCACTGATTGACCTGCCCCGTGCGGCCTTCCTGGCGCGGTTCCTGCCCGCCGTGGCCTGCCAGGAGCGCGCCCGGATGCTCGCGATGGGTGTCGTGCGTACCCACGTCCACCTGTTGCTCCGACTCGATCCCGCGACGGAGATCGGCCGGTTGGTGCAGCGACTCAAGGGCGGGAGCTCCCTCCTGATCTCCCGGGAGGGCCACGGTGGTTCCGGAGGGCCACTCCGCTGGGCACGAGGCTACAACCTCGAGTCTGTGAGCCCCCGTGCGGTTTCAGCCGTCCTGCAGTACGTGGAGTCTCAGGCTGCGCATCACCCTGCGGAGGCGATCCCGGGCTGGCCCCCAAAGGAGTCAGGTGCACGCGTCGCTTCAGCGATAGATGCCGAGTCGCGGCTTCAGCCGCGGGACTGGGCGCAGTGACCGATGGGAGAGGAGTTGTCGCTTCAGCGACAGAAGCCGACGACCGAGCGCCCCTCAGGAGCGGCGTAGCCGCGACTCGGGCGCGAGGGAGAGCAGGCTTCAGCCGCGGGACGAGGGGTCGGGGCGCGAGGGAGAGCAGGCTTCAGCCGCGGGACGCGGGGCCGGGGCGCGAGGGGGAGCAGGCTTTCGCCGCGAGACGAGGGGCCGGGGCGCGAGGGAGAGCAGGCTTTAGCCGCGGGACGATGGACTGGGGCCCGAGCGCCCGCCCCGGTGCGGAGCACCCTGGGATTGCCACGGGCACCCCGGGCCTCCGGCCCGGGGTGCCCTCGCAATGACGACCTTCGACTACCGTCCTTACCGTCCCTACCGTCCTACCGTCTTACCGTCCTACCGTCCTAAAGATGCTGAAACGGCGCCTCATGCGGCTCCGACCGCCGCGCCGCCGCCTGCGCCGCCCACCCGCGCCGCACCACGCCTGTGCTGCCGATGCCGACGGCAAGCGCCAGCGTCAGCACGATCCCGCCGAACAGGATCCCGAACGCCAGCCGGAGCACCACCCCGCCGATGTGCAGGTGTTCGAGCGCCATGGCGATCGCGAGCAGCTGCACCAGCCAGCGGACCCCCATGCTGAGGAGCGGCGCGCTGTCGAGCCCCAGGTTCACCGCGCCGATGAGCACGCCCCGGGAGAGGAACTGCGCCAGCACCCGCCCCGCGAGGAGCAGCAGGATCGCGACGAAGACGTTGGGCAGGTAGTCGATGAGCCGGCCGACGAGGGTGCCGAGCAGCTCGGGGTCGAGGGCGGTGAGCCCCACGAGTACGCCGCAGAGCAGGAAGGCCCACAGCACCACCCGGCCGAGGAGCCGGGCGGGGCTCCGGTCCGGCGACCACTCCGCCAGCGCGGAGAAGACTGTGCCGTTGAGCCGGCTGTCGAACTCCAGCCGGCGCAGCGCGCGGGTGAGGATCCAGCGCGCCGCACTCCCCAGCACCAGGGCGGCGAGGATCGCCACCAGCATCACCGCCGCCGCGGGGAGCAGCGCGGCGGCACTCTCCAGGACGCGGGCCCACGACTGCGCCAGCGCGTCAGAGACCGATTGCCACATGGTCCACCTCCTTCACGGCAGCGACGGCCGGGTCACGGGTTGAACCGGTCCGGCCAGCGCCACCGTCCGATCAAGTATGGTTTCTCGCCCTCGAATCGCAAGCACAACTCCTCGATCCGCTGTTCCACTTCCGGCTCGGTCAGGCCGGCGACGCCCATCGCGAACCCCGCGAACCAGCCGAGATAGAGGGGGGTCAGGGCGGGGAGGAGGTGCTCGCGGCTGATGCTCCGGGCATGGTACGCCAGCAGCACGTCGTACAGGGTGCGGGCCCACAGGTCGTCGGGGATCCGGCAGGCGCTGTCGGGCCCGCGCGCCAGCCGGCGGTACTCCAGCACCGTCATCGGCGGCAGCACCCGGTTCCACACCGGCGCCAGATGCTGCTCGCCCCGCCGGAACGCCGCCAGTGCCTCGGTCACGTCCACCGTGGGGACGGCCCCGTCCCACGGCTCGGGCGTGCCCGTCCGCTCCACGGCATCGGAGCCGCGCTCCTTCTGCCACCGGGCCTGGGACCGCTCCGCCTCCTGGAACAGGGTCCCGAGCACCCGGGCCAGCACCGCGCTCAGCTCGCCGATCTCGTGGAAGGTCGTGAAGTGCCGGCTGCCGATCCAGGCCTCCGCCGGGCGGAAGCCGTTCACCAGCGCCCGCTGGGCCAGCCAGAGGTTGGTGACGTAGGCGCCGCCGGCTTCCCACTGCTTCTGGGCCAGGCAGTGCTGCAGGAACCTGCGGCTGCAGGCCACGTCGCCCCCGCCGGGGAACCGCACCCGGTGCCCGTAGAGGGCGCGGGTGAAGGGGTACACGATGCCGGAGATGATCGCCCCCTCGAGCGGCGGCCGGCTGTACCACGGCGCCACGAAGTCCGCCCGGCCTGCCACCACCGGCTCGAGCAGCCGGACCAGCGCCTCCGGGTGGGTCCGGGCCAGCTCCGTCTCGACGATCGCCAGCGCGGGGGCGGCCAGCGCCACCGCCTCCGCCGCCACCGACCGCAGGAACTCCGCCCGCGCGGCGGGTGGCGGGACGGCGCGCGCCGGGTCCGCCGGGATCGGCACATCCACCAGGCGCCCGCCAGCTGCAGGTTCGGCCGTCGCCGAGCCGGCGTGGAGCAGCAGCAGCCGCCGGCCGGGGAAGGCGGGCAGCACCGCCGCGGCGAGGGCCGCGCGCACCGCGTCGAGGGAGTCGGCATCGCCGGGGCCGGCGATCGCCACCGCCAGGTCGGCGGCGGGCGGAGTCGGGTCGGTCACCGGACGGCCCGCGGGTCAGGGGCGCGGGAGGGGAGGGAACGCCGGGTCGGAGTCGTCATCGCTCTCGATACAATAGCCCCGGCTGCCCCGCGTGCCAACGCCCGCGGCACGGCCCACTGGACGTGGGGCCCGCATGGGGCCAATCTCCCCCGGGGAGCCGCGGCACGCCGCCGGGGCGCCGTTCGTGGATGCCCGATCGAATGCCGGGAGGAGCCTCGCGTGGGGATTGCCCCAGACCTCGACGATCCGCTCTGGTTCAAGGATGCCGTCATCTACGAGCTGCACGTCCGCGCCTTCCAGGACGGCAACCACGACGGCATCGGTGACTTCCCCGGCCTGCTCGAGCGGCTCGACTACCTGCAGGAACTGGGCGTCACCTGCCTCTGGCTGCTGCCCTTCTTCCCCTCGCCGCTGCGCGATGACGGCTACGACATCGCCGACTACACCGCGGTCCACCCGCAGTACGGCAACCTGGACGACTTCCGCCGCTTCCTCGATGCCGCGCACGAGCGCGGCATGCGGGTGATGATCGAGCTGGTCATCAACCACACCTCCGACCAGCACCCCTGGTTCCAGGCGGCGCGCCGGGCGCCCCCCGGCTCGCCCGAGCGCGACTTCTACGTCTGGAGCGACACCGACAGTCGCTACCCCGGGGTGCGGATCATCTTCACCGACACCGAGCAGTCCAACTGGACCTGGGACCCGGTGGCGGGGGCGTACTACTGGCACCGGTTCTTCTCCCACCAGCCCGACCTCAACTTCGACAACCCGAAGGTGCTGGCCGAGGTGATCCGGGTGATGGGCTTCTGGCTGGACATGGGGGTGGACGCCCTGCGGCTGGACGCGATCCCCTACCTGTGCGAGCGGGAGGGCACCAGCTGCGAGAACCTCCCCGAAACACATGCGGTGATCCGGAAGATCCGCGCCGCGCTCGATGCGGTGTATCCCGGCCGCATGATCCTGGCGGAGGCCAATCAGTGGCCGGAGGATGTCTGCGCCTACTTCGGGCAGGGGGACGAGTGCCACATGGCGTTCCACTTCCCGCTGATGCCGCGGCTGTTCATGGCGCTCCGGCTGGAGGACCGGCACCCGGTGGTGGAGATCATGCAGCGCACCCCCGCCATTCCCGACGGCTGCCAGTGGGCGCTCTTCCTGCGGAACCATGACGAGCTCACGCTCGAGATGGTGACCGACGAGGAGCGGGACTATATGTACCAGGCCTACAGCGCCGACCCGCAGATGCGGATCAACGTCGGCATCCGGCGCCGGCTTGCCCCGCTGCTGGAGAACGGCCGCCGCCGGATCGAGCTGCTCAACAGCATCCTGCTCTCGTTCCCGGGGACGCCCATCCTCTACTACGGCGACGAGATCGGGATGGGCGACAACATCTACCTCGGCGACCGCAACGGGGTCCGCACCCCGATGCAATGGAACGCCGACCGCAACGCCGGCTTCTCCCGCGCCGACCCCGCCCGGCTGTTCAGCCCGCTGGTGATGGACCCGGTGTACGGCTACCCGGCGGTCAACGTGGAGAACCAGGTGGGCGAGCCCTCGAGCCTGCTCAACTGGACCCGGCACATGATCGCGCTCAGGCAGCTGTTCCGGGTGTTCGGGCGGGGCGGGATCGAGTTCCTGGCGCCGGCCAACCGCAAGGTGCTGGCGTACCTCCGGCGCTACGAGGACGAGGTGGTGCTCTGCGTGGCGAATCTCTCGCGCTTTGCGCAGCCGTGCGAGCTGGACCTCGCGGCGCTGAGCGGGATGATTCCCATCGAGATGCTGGGGTACGTGGAGTTCCCGCGGATCAACCGCGTGCCCTATCGGCTGACGCTCGGGCCGTACGGCTTCTTCTGGTTCGAGCTGCACGCGGATCGGCCGCCGGCGGATGCGGGGCGGGGGGAGGGGGCGGGGGGAGGGGCGTAGGCGCGGCGCTCGCTTCCCGCGGCTAAAGCCGCGGCTCGGCTACTGTCGCTGAAGCGACGCAAGCGTTTGGGTTCCCCGCAAGGCGACGCGTACGAGAGCTTTACATCTCTTTGGCGATAGATGCCGACGACCGAGCGGCCTTCAGGAGCCGCGAAGCGGCGACTCGGCCGCGAGGGAGAGCATGCTTCAGCCGCGGGACGAGTGGCTCGGGCGCGGAGCGCCGAGGGATTGCCACGGGCCCCCGGGCCGCCGCCCCTGCGTGCCCTCGCAATGCCGCGTCGGGCCGACCTTCCCACTCCTGTTTCAGGCGTGAACCACCGCCCCCGCCGCTGTTGCGCCCTTGTACCACTTCCTATCTTGGGGCGAGATCCCGACCGTTCCACGCCACCGCAGGATTCGTCCATGCGCCGCACCCTCTCCCTGGCCCTCGGGGCCACGCTGCTCCTCGCCGCCTGCAAGGATCGGGGGATGCCGATCCCCACCGAGCCGGCCGCGAACCCGAGTACGACGTCCTTCCAGCCCCATCCCGGGGTGGACACCAGCACCACCCCCGGCTTCCCCAGCGCGGTGACCATCCAGGGGGTGGTGTACCGCACCGGCAGCGGCATCCCGACCGACACCGGCGTGGTCAGCACCAGGCCGCCGGTGCCGGGCGTGACCGTGCGCTTCCTCCGCAACCTGCTGGTCAATGGGCAGGCGACGCAGCAGGAGCTGGGGCGGGTGACCAGCGGGGCGCAGGGGGAGTTCGGGCTGAGCGGGCTGCCCGGCGGGTACTATGTCGTGGAGGGGCTCGACGCGAACGGGGCCGTGATCAACTACCAGCTGGTAGCGACCACGGCCCCGGTGACCTCGACCTCGATCTGGGTGCCCTGAGTCAGGCCTGCGCGGAGACGGGACCGGCGCCGCCCGCGGGCGGTGCCTGTCCCGCGCCGCGCCAGGCGGTCCACGCGGCGACGCTCGCCACCAGGATGTTCGCCGCGATGATCGGCGGCGCCTTGATCACCACCCCGTAGCTGATCCACACCAGCGCCGCCACCGCCTGCACCCGGCGCAGCACCCGCGGGTCGCGGCAGAAGTAGCTGGCAACGGTGAGCGCCGTCGCGCCCCACCCGATCCCCTGCAGCATGTCAGCGCCCATCGGCTCCGGCCCCCGCGGTCTCGCGGATGGTGAGGGTGTCGGTGCGGACCTTGTCCCACTCCTGCAGCACCAGCCCGTGGCGCTCGAACAGTGCCCGGATCGCCAGCGGGCTCCAGCCCACGATCTCCTCGAGGATCGGCACCAGCACGCTCAGCGCGTTGTCGGAGAGCACCGTGCGCCGCGCGATCGGCGAGAGGTACGGGTTCTCCGACACCGCGATGGTGAGCCCGTCCAGCCGGTTGACGTGCAGCATCACGTGCACGTCCGAACTGCCGTCGCCGATGTACACCACCTGGTCCCGCCCGATCGGCAGCCGGCGCCGCAGCTCCTCCAGCACCGCCACCTTGCCGTAGCCCGCCGCCACCCGCTCGATCGAGGTGATCTCGCCGGTCGCGTCGTCGTAGCGGAACCGGGTGCCATGAATGCGCTCCGCCGGGACGATCCCCTCCAGCGCCGACTGCACCACCTCTTCCGGCGCGGCCGAGATCACGAAATAGTCGAACCGGAAGCCATGCAGGTCGTGCAGCAGCTCGAACAGCAGCGGGATGTTGTGCCGCAGCCGCACCCGCTTGCCCGCCTCGATGAGATCGGCCCGGCGCACCCGGCGGTATTCCGGGTCGTGCAGCAGCAGGTACGCCAGCTCGGCGCCCTGCTGCACCAGGTGGATATCCGCGAGCCCCGCGATCCGGTCGCGGAAGTCGGGGATACCGAGCATCTCGCTCAGGATCTGGCCCGAGTCGTTGAAGCTCAGCGTCTGGTCGAAGTCGGTCGCGAGCAGGTACTCCTTCATGCAGTCCGCCTCCGGCGCCCGCCGGGATGAATGGTCACCGGGAAAGCTAGTGCCCGGGGCATTCCGACTGCAGTGGGGTGGATGCGTAACTTCTTGCGCCTGACGTACTTGTTACTTCATGGCATTCCTGTCCGGAGTGGAAATCGCACCCGCGGATGGTGATCCAGGTCGCATGACCCCCTTTCTATATAGAGTGTGGCGTCCCGGCGCCCGGCCGTAACGAAGGACTCATCCTCCCCGCTTCACCCCGACTTCATGATCCCGATCCCATCCTCGTCTTACCGGAGAATTCCCCGCGGAATTCATTCCGGACTGTTTCCGCCCGGCCGGAGTCTGTCCCGGCCACCGGCGATCGGCGGCTGGCGGCGCACTCCTCCCGGGTGATGCTGGCGCGGTGCTCCCGCACCCCCTCACCCGAGGGCCACCCATGTCGCTCGCTCATCCCGAGATGGTCCCCAATGGCCTGGTGCCACCCCAGGCCGCACGCCTCTTCACCGAACTGAAGCCCGCGCTCGACGACGACCAGGCCCGGCTCGAGGCCGATCGCTGCCTGGTCTGCGGCAGCGGCACCACGCCGGCGCCCTGCGCCACCGCCTGCCCGGCGCTGGTGGACGTGCCGCACTTCGTGGACGCCGTTGCCCATGGCGACTGGGAGTCCGCCGCGGAACTCATCTTCCGCTCCAACCTGCTCGGCGCGAGCTGCGCCCGGGTCTGCCCCACCGAGGAGCTGTGCGAGGGCGCCTGCGTGCTCACCCGCCAGGGCCGGCGGCCGATCGAGATCGGCCGGCTGCAGCGCTACGCCACCGACCACGCGCTCGAGAACCCCTGGTCCGCCTTCCGCACCCCCGCGCCGCCGACCGGCAAGAAGGTGCTGGTGATCGGCGCCGGGCCCGCCGGGCTGGTGTGCGCCGGCGAGCTGGCGCTGCTCGGCCATCACGTCACCATCTACGAGGCACGGCCCGAGACCGGCGGGCTGGTGCGCCACGCCATCGCGCCCTACCGCCTGGACCAGGAGCCGCTGGCCGACGAGGTCCGCCGCATCCTCTCCCTCGGGGTCGAGCTGTACCTCGGCCGGCCGGTGGACACCCCCGCCGCCCTGGCCCGCCTCGAGGATGAGGCCGACGCGATCTTCCTCGGCATCGGCATGGGGAAGGACGTGGCGCAGCCGTACCCGGGCGACCAGCTGCCCGGGGTGTGGAACTCGCTCGACTTCATCGAGGCGATCAAGCTGCGCCACATGACCGAGGTCGGCCGCCGGGTCGCGGTGATCGGTGGCGGCAACACCGCGATCGACGTCGCCCGCGAGGCGGCGCGGCTCGGCGCAGAGGACGTCCGGATCCTCTACCGCCGCACCGAGGCGGAGATGCCGGCGTTCCGGTTCGAGGTCGAGGGGGCGCGGGAGGACGGGGTGCAGTTCGAGTGGCTCACCAACCCCGTCGGCATCACCGGCGAGGACCGGGTGACCGGGGTGATCTGCCAGCGGATGCAGCTGGGCGAGCCCGATGCCTCGGGCCGCGCGCGGCCGGTGCCGCAGAAGGGCTCGGAGTTCGTGCTGCCGGTGGACACCGTCATCCGCGCCATCGGCCAGGCGCCGCGGCTGGAGTTCCTGGAGTGGATCGCCGGGCTCGAGCTGAAGGGCGGCCGGCCGGTGGTGGATCCCGGCACCGGGCAGACCACCAACCCGAAGTACTTCGCCGGCGGCGACGTGCTGAACGGCGGCGGCACGGTGGTGGCCGCCGTCGGCGCCGCCAAGCGCGCCGCGCTCGGCATCGATGCCTACCTGCGGGCGGTGGACGATCCCGACCCCGGGGAACCGGTGGACGCGCAGGAGGTCTCGTGAACCCCGGCACCGTCCGCTACGTGCAGGGGGGCGCCGCCCTCCTGGTGCACCGCAACTACTGCAAGGGCTGCCGCATCTGCGTCACCGACTGCCCGGAGCACATCCTCCGGCTGGACGAGCACGCCGTCGCGGTGGTGACCGAGATGGAGAAGTGCGTCTTCTGCGGGATCTGCGCGGTGCGCTGCCCCGACTTCGCCATCGCGCTGGAACGCCCCTCGCCCACCTACGCCGGACCCACGCACGACCCCGGAGGGATGGCATGCGCCTGATCCAGGGCAATGAGGCCTGCGCCCTCGGGGCGCTCCACGCCGGGTGCAGCTTCTACGCCGGCTATCCCATCACGCCCGCCTCCGAGATCATGGAGCACATGGCGCGGCTCCTCCCCGCGCGGCACGGCGTGTTCGTCCAGATGGAAGACGAGATCGGCGCGATGGCCGCGGTGATCGGCGCCGCCTGGGGCGGCGCCAAGGCGATGACCGCGACCTCCGGCCCCGGCTTCTCGCTGATGCAGGAGAACCTGGGCTACGCCGCCATGACCGACACCCCCTGCGTGGTGGTGGACAGCCAGCGGATGGGCCCGAGCACCGGCCTCCCCACGCTTCCGTCGCAGGGAGACGTGATGCAGGCGCGCTGGGGCAGCCACGGCGACCGGCCCGGCGTGACCCTGACTGCCAGCTCGGTCGCCGCGGTGTACGAGGTGACGGTCGCCGCGTTCAATATCGCCGAGCGCTACCGGGTCCCGGTGGTGCTGCTGCTCGACGCGCTGGTCTCCCACATGCGGGAGGGGGTGGAGCTGCCGGACCTGCCGGTGGTGACCCGCCAGGCCCCCGCCGACCCGGCGAGCTTCCGTCCGTTCGGGAGCGCGGAGTTCATGCCGCTCGGTGCCGGGAAGCCGATCGTCGTCACCGGGCTGGCCCACGCCGAGTCGGGCCTGCCCCGTGCCGCCGACGGCGCCAACGCCGAGCGGATGCTGCGCCGGGCGATGGACCGGATCACCGCCGGCAGCGAGGAGATCCTCCGGACCCGGGAGTTCGGGCTGGAGGATGCGGAGATCGGCATCATCGCCTACGGGCTGAGCGCCCGCCCGGCGCGCGGGGCGGTGCTCGAGCTCCGGGCGGAGGGGATCCGGGCCGGGCTGCTGGAGCTGGAGACGCTGTGGCCGCTGCCCGCGGCCGCGATCCGTGACCTGGCGGAGCGCACCCGGCTGCTGGTGGTGCCGGAGGTGAACCTGGGCCAGCTGGTGCTGGAGATCCGCGCCACCGTGGAGGGACGCACGCCGGTGCTCCCGATCAACCGGGTGGACGGGCTGGTGTTCCCGCCGGGCGAGATCGCGGCCGCGATCCGCCGCGCCGACAGCCGCACGCTGGTGCCGGTCGCGGCCCCGGCCGAACCGTCGCTCCTGGAGGTGTCGCATGCCGCGCATGGGTGAGGACCTCCGGCAGTACCTGCGGGAGGAGCTGATGCCGGGCGTCTGGTGCCCCGGCTGTGGCCACGGCAACGTGCTGCGCGGCATCGCGACGGCGCTGGACCGGCTGCACCGCAAGCTGGACGAGGTGGTCTGCGTCGGGGGGATCGGCTGCGCCGGGCGCTCGCCCTTCTACCTCAACACCTCCTCGATGCATACCACCCACGGGCGGGCGCTGGCGTTCGCGACCGGGCTCAAGACCGCGCGGCCCGACCTCACGGTGCTGGTGACGATGGGTGACGGCGACGCCGCGGCGATCGGCGGCAACCACTTCATCCACGCCTGCCGCCGGAACCTCGACCTGACGGCGATCGTCTACAACAACTCCACCTACGGCATGACCGGCGGCCAGCAGGCGCCGACGATGGCGACCGGCATGCGCTCCACCACCACGCCACTGGGCAGCATCGAGCCGCCCTTCGACCTGGTGGAACTGGCCCGCGCCGCCGGCGCCAGCTACGTGGCCCGCACCACCACCTTCGACTTCGAGGAGCTGCCGCAGTACATCGCCGAGGCGATCGCGCATCCGGGGTTCGCGGTGGTGGAGGTGCTGACCCAGTGCCCGACCTACTTCGGGCGGCTCAACCACATCGGCGACCCGGCCACGATGCTGGACTATGAGCGGGACCTGACCTACCCGGTGGACCCGATGACCCGGGACCAGGTGGCGGGACGGATCCCGGTGGGCCGGTTCCGGCAGGAGGTGCGCCCCGAGTACACCCGGCGCTACGCCGAGCTGTGCGACCGGGCCGCCACCGCACCTGGTGATGCGGCGCGGGACGATGCGCGGTTCGAGCCGGGGCAGGAGGCGCTCCCCCGCGACCCCTTCGAGGTGCGGTTCTCCGGGGAAGGCGGTCAGGGAGTGATCCTGGCGGGCGTGCTGCTGGCCGACGCGGCCGCGAGTGAGGGCCGCGAGGTGGTGCAGACCCAGAGCTATGGCCCCGAGGCCCGTGGCGGTGCCTGCAAGTGCGAGGTGATCGTGAGCGGGCACGAAGTCGCCTTCCCGGAGGTGGAGCTGCCGGATGCGGTGGTGTGCCTCTCCGAGGAGTCGGTGCGGAAGTACACCGCGGTGCGCCCCGGCGGGCTCCGGCTGGTGGATGCCCGGGCGCTGCACGACCAGCCCACGGGGCCGGCGGATGTGGTGCTGCCGCTGGCACGGACGGCGGCGGAGGCGGGCGGGGAGCTGGCGGTGAACGTGGTGGCGCTGGGTGCGCTGGCGGCGCTCACGGGCGTGGTCACGCGAGAGTCCCTGGCCGAGGCGCTCAGGCGCCGGCTCAAGCCGGATCTGGTGGCACTCAACCTCCGGGCGCTGGAGGCCGGGTTCCAGCTGGGCGCGCGGCAGCCGGCGTAGGCGCGGGCCTGGCGGCGGCCCATTAGAATGGAGGGGTCCCTCCCGGCCAGGAGCCGCCCCTCCGTGTCCTACACCCCCGCCGCCACCCGCTACGACGCGCCGGAGTTCTACCGCCGCGCCGGCCGGTCCGGGTTGCGCCTGCCCGCGATCGCCCTCGGCCTGTGGCACAACTTCGGGGCGCCCGATGCTCCGGATACGGCGCGCGCCATGCTGCGCCGCGCCTTCGACCTCGGCATCACCCACTTCGACCTCGCCAACAATTACGGGCCCCCCGAGGGTGCCGCCGAAGAGACCTTCGGCCGGGTGCTGCGGGAGGACCTGCATCCGTGGCGCGACGAGCTCATCATTTCCACCAAGGCCGGCTACTACATGTGGCCCGGGCCGTACGGGGAGTGGGGCTCGCGGAAGGGGCTGCTCGCGTCGCTGGACCAGTCGCTGCGCCGGATGGGGCTGGCGTACGTGGACATCTTCTACTCCCACCGCTACGACCCCGACACCCCGCTCGAGGAGACGATGGGCGCGCTGGCGCAGGCGGTGCGGAGCGGGCGGGCGCTGTACGCCGGGATCTCCAACTACCCGCCGGCGGAGACCACCCGGGCGGCGGCGCTGCTCCGCGACCTCGGCACCCCGTGCGTGGTGCACCAGCCGCGCTACAGCATGCTGGAGCGGGGGCCGGAGCAGGGGCTCTTCCCGGTGCTCCGGGCGGAGGGGATCGGCGCGGTGGTGTACTCACCGCTGGCCAAGGGGCTGCTCACCGACCGCTACTTCCAGGGCATCCCGCCCGATTCCCGCGCCGGGCACGACCCGCGGTTCCTCACCCCGGCCCAGGTGACGCCGGCGGTGCTGGGGCTGGCCCGCCAGCTCAACGAGGTGGCCCAGGCCCGGGGGCAGACCCTGGCCCAGCTGGCGCTGGCCTGGGTGCTGCGGCAGCCGGTGGTGACCAGCGCGATCATCGGCGCCAGCAAGGTGCAGCAGGTCGACGACGGGGTGGCCGCCGCCCGTCAGCTGCACTTCACCGCCGAGGAGCTGGCGCGGATCGACCGCCTCCTGGGCGCGCGCCCGGTCAACTAGCCCCGGCGCGACGGCTCCCGCATCTTGCGGCGCGTCCGCACTCGTCCGTTCCTCGACCTCCGGGATTCCCCCATGCGCTCCCCCCTCGCCCTGCTGCTGCTTCCCGCCCTGGCCGCGCCGCTCACGGCGCAGGACAGCCCCACCTGGCGGGTCCACGACATGGCCCGCCCGCGCCCCGCGGCGGTGGCGGCGGTGCCGGCCGCCCGGTTCGACGCGCCGCCGCCGGGGGCGGTGGTGCTGTTCGATGGCACCAGCCTGAAGCACTGGGTGGGGAGCGACGGGCAGCCGGCGAAGTGGACCCTGGGCAAGGGCTACTTCGAGGTGAAGCCGGGCACCGGCACGATCATGACGGTGGATTCCTTCGGCGACATGCAGCTGCACCTGGAGTGGTCGGAGCCGGTGCCCGCCACCGGCGAGGGGCAGGACCGGGGCAACAGCGGCGTGTTCCTGATGGGGCGCTACGAGCTGCAGGTGCTCGACAGCTGGCACAACGACACCTACGCCGACGGCCAGGTGGGCTCGCTCTACGGCCAGCACCCGCCGCTGTTCAACGCGGCGCTGCCGCCGGGGACCTGGCAGCGGTACGACGTCTTCTTCCGCCGCCCGCGCTTCGGCGCCGACGGCCGGCTGGTCTCGCCGGCGCGGGTGACCGTGCTGCAGAACGGGGTCCCGGTGCAGAACAATGCCGTGATCTTCGGCCCCACCAGCTGGCTCACCCGCAACGGCTACAGCGCCCACCCGGACAAGCTGCCGATCGGGCTGCAGGACCATTCCTTCAAGGTGCGGTTCCGCAACATCTGGGTGCGGCCGCTGCCGGAGGAGCAGCCGGCGCCGCCGCCGCCGGCGGTGCGCGCCACCACGCCCGAGGAGCGGACCGCCCTGGTGGGGAAGTACAAGACCAACTGGGGCGAGGCGACGGTGGCCGACAGCGCCGGCGGGCTGTGGCTCGACATGGGTGACGGACCGATGGCGCTGGAGGCCGACGGTCCCGACGCCTGGTCCATCACCGGGGTGGATGCGGGAGTGAGCTTTCCGCACGACACGGCGGGGAAGGTGAGTGGCCTGGTGGTGGTGGTGGGCGGGGAGAACTACCGCTACACCCGCGCCGAGTAGCGCGGTGCGGCGTCAGCCGCCGGCGGGGGGCCGCATCGCCGGCTTGCCCTCCGCCGGATGGGCGAAGAGCCGGGTGGTCGGGTAGGCGAAGTCCACGTCCTCGAGGGTAGCGAACACCTCGAGGATCTCGCGCCAGAGGGTGTCGGTCACCTCCCGCCGGGCGCGCGGGTCGCACGGGGTGCGCAGGGTGAGCTTCACCCCGCTGTCCTCCACCGTCACATACACCGCGGGATCGGTGGCGCTCGCCGGGAGGGCGTAGCGCCCGGCGATCGCCGCCATCTCGGCGCGGGCCCGCTCCGCGGCCTCGCCGCCGTGGTGCCGGGCAATGACCTGCAGCGCCTCCCGGGCCCGGGGCCAGTTGCTCTCGAAGGTCACCAGCATCGGCAGCTCGGTCCAGATGGTGTGGAAGCCGCGGGTGAAGTTGGCCAGCGGGGTGGTGAAGAGCAGGGCGTTGGGCAGGTGCACCAGCCGTCCGGTGGACTGGTCGGCGGTGACCCAGTTGCCGATCTCGAGCAGGGTGAACTGGAACAGCCGCACGTCCACCACGTCCCCCGCGAAGCCCGCCAGCTCCACCCGGTCGCCCACCTCGAACGGCCGGCGCCACAGGATGAACACCCACGCCGCCAGGCTGGTGAGCGGGTCCTTGAGCGCGATCGCGAGCCCCGCCGAGAGCAGCCCCAGGTAGGTCGCGAACCCACCCACGTCCACCAGCCACACCCGCGCCAGCGCCAGCAGCGCCAGCAGCACCGTGACGTAGGTCGCGCCCTTGTTCCAGCGATACCGGGCGCCCGGGTCGGACACCCGGCGCCGCACGGTGCTGCGCACCGCCCACCGCACCAGCGCGAGCCCGACCAGCACGACCGCCGAGGCCAGCAGTCGCACATGGACCGGGTCGTCGAGGCCGAGGCGCTTGAGCAGGTCGGGGTTCATGCCCGAAAGAATAGCCTCGCCGGGCCCCGGCCGGAACGCCTTTCGCGGCGGGCCGCCGAGACGCGCGCGACGCGGGATTGTTAAGCCCACCGGGACAGTCGGCGATCGTGCAAGTGCGCGCGTGTGTTGCGGTTGCGCCTGACAAGAGACTCGCCCGTACCTCACGCTGTCTTCATGGCCTCCCCCCTATTCTGCGTCAGCATCGTGGACCGATGCCGTCAGCTGCAGGTGGCTCAAACCGGGAGGATCTCATGAAACGGACGTTGCTTGCGCTGGCCGGACTCGGCGCCATGCTGGCAGGTGGGCTCGTGGCACAGCAGCCCGCCGGTCGCCAGCCGACCATGGCCCCGAACGCCCAGCACCAGGTGGAGCAGGCCCAGCGCCTGCAGGAGATGCAGCAGCGGATGGAGCGGCTGGCCACCCAGCTGCGCGAGACCAATCGCTGGATGGAGCAGAACCGCGCCCAGCAGCAGTTCCGTGACCTGGGCAAGGTGATGGAGCAGACGGGCGACCAGGTGCGCGACATGCTGCGGCAGATGGACCGGATCCACCAGGACCCCGACCTGCTGCAGACCCGCGACCGGGACCGCGACCGGGATCAGGACCGGCTGCGTGACTTCGACCGGCTGCAGGACCGGGTCCGGGACATGACCCGTGACCTGGAGGAAGCCCACGACGTGCTGCGGAAGATGATCGGGAAGGAGTAGGAATGTCCGCCCGTTGGTGGGGACTCCTCGCGCTGGCGGCGGCCACCCCGGCCGCCGCCCAGCGGCTTGCCTATGAGGGGTCGCTCGGCATGACCACCGGCCGCTACATCTTCACCACCCGCACCACCACCTTCTCCTTCTCCACCGGCTTCGCGGTCACCGCGGGCCGCCTCACCCTCCGCGCCAGCCTGCCGGTCTGGATGCAGAACTCCACCGTGCTGACGGCGGGCGGCACCGGCGGCATGGTGCCGAGCGGTGGCTCCTCCGGCGGCACGGTGAGTGACAGCGGGAAAGGGCAGGGCAGTGGTGGTGGGGGCGGCGGAGGCGGGGGAGGCGGAGGCGGGTCGGGTGGTGGCGGGATGGGCGGCCAGGCGGGCTCCCTGGCGCTCTCCCGGGTGGATGTACCCGCCAGCGCGTTCACCGACTACCGGGCAGCAATCGGCGACCCGCTGGTCGGCGCGAGCCTGACGCTGGTGGACGGCCGCCGGGTGCGGTTCGGGATCGGCGCGGCGGCCAAGGTGCCGCTCGCGGACACCGCGCACTACGGCACCGGCGCGTGGGATGTGGGGGGGAGTGCCTCGCTGTCGCTGCAATTGGACCCGCGCACCATCGCGGCACTGGACGGGAGCTGGTGGCACCTCGGTGACCTGCCCGAGCTCGACTTCCGCGACCCGTTCTCCGGCTCGCTCTCGCTCTCGCGGCTGCTGGGGCGGCGCTGGGCGGCGGCGGGCTTCCTGCGGGCCTCCACGTCGGCGGTGCCGGGCTTCGCCGCGCCGGCGACCGTGGGCGGGAGCCTGACGCACCTCGGCGGGACAGCCGCCGTCGGGATGGAAGTGGCGCTGGGCCTCACCGAGACCAGCCCCGACGTGGGCCTCACCGCCTACTGGCGGGTGCCGCTCCGCTGACGGGCCGGCGGGTCAGTCCTCCACGTGCTCCGGGTACTGTTCCCGGGCGCACTCCGGGCAGAAGGAGTGGCTGAACACTGCATCGGAGTGCGCCGAGACGTACTGCTCCAGCTGCTCCCAGTACCCGTCGTCATTCCGGATCTTCTTGCAGAAGGCGCAGATCGGGAGCAGGCCGCGGAGGGTGCGGACGTTGCCCAGCGCGGTGCGCAGGTCGCCCACCAGCTGCTGGTTCTCCGCCAGCGTCTGCTGCAGCCGCTCCAGCGCCGCCTGCCGCTCGGCCAGCGCGGTCCGGGCCGTCTCGAGCGCCCGCCCGAAGGCCCACGCCAGCACCCAGCCGAGCGCGAAGGCCGTCGCGCCGATATGGACCCAGCCCCACAGGTCGGCACCGCGGACGCCGTCGCGAACGATGATCCTCCAGCTCGCGGCCAGGGTGAAGGCCGCGCTGGTGACGCCATAGGGGCGCGCGTCGTAGGTGAGGATCGGGAGCAGCACCACCAGCACGTACACGAAGGGGAACACCGGGGAATGGGCCCCGCCGGTGACCTGCACCAGGCCGAGGAAGAGCAGGGCGGACCCGGCGGGAGTGACCAGGCGGATCAGGGCGATGCTCGCGGGCCCGCCACGACGCAGCCCCAGCGCGGTCAGCAGCAGGAGCGCGCACCAGCCCAGGCGAAGTGCCAGGGCCGCGGGCGCGGCGCCCCCGGCCTGCATCCGGTCCACCGGATGCGCCGCGAGCACCAGGACGGCGCTGACCAGCAGGAAGAGGGACCGGTACCGATAGGTGCCGGCTCGCTTGGCCTGGATCTCTTCGGGCGTCGGGACAAACATGGCACCACCGGCGCAACGGTCCACGGGGCAGGAGGGGGGCCCCCAGGCGCGGGACGAGGTCGAGGGACTGCGCCAATTAACGGGTCCCGAACCCGCCTCGCAAGCGGGGCTGGAGAGGCCCGGGAGTGGACCGCCGACCGGAGAGTCCCCATTTTGCAGGGAGCCATTCCGACCCGAGGGTTCACCATGCCGTACCGCAAGGGCCTCTCCCACGAGCATCCGCACGATCCGGACGCCGGGGCGCACGACCACAGCCACGATGCCGCCCACGCGCACAGCCACAGCCACAGCCACACCCACGCGCACGATCACGATCACGTCCACGCCCACGAGCATCGGCATGGGGACGTGGTGCACAGCCATCCGCACACCCACCGGCACCGTCACCCGCACGAGCACGAACACAGTCATGCGCACGGGCATGGGCCCGGCGCCGCCAGTCCCACGGCGGAGGTGGCCACCCACTCCCACGCGCACGACCGGCCGGAGCATGATCATGGGCATGCCGAGCTGGACGAGACCGGGCACCGGGACGCGCCGCACGACCACGCGCACTAGCGGAGATCCGATGCCCCGGTTCCACCCGTCCTCCCGTCTGACCCCCGGTGGCCTGGCGCTGGCGCTCACCGCCTGCGGCGGCTCGGCGCCACCGGAACCCGCTCCGGCCCCCGCGCCCGAGCGGATCGTCACCGTGGTGCACGACACCGTGGTCCGGGTGGACAGCGTGATCCGCCGGGACCCGGCGCTGGACGACTCGGTCGCCCGGCTGGAGCTGGCGCTGGCCGAGCGGGGGGCGCAGGTGGACGCGTTGCAGGGCGAAGTGGCGGAGGCGCGGCTGGAGGTGGTGCGCACCATGGCCAAGCTGCGCAGCGGCGCCACCCGCGCCGAAGCGGCGGCCGCGATGGCCGAGGCCGAACTGGCGGTGCGGGCCCTGGGAGCCGCCGAGGGCCCGGAGCTGACCCGCGAGCTGGCCGGCGCGCGCGAGGTCCTCATCCAGAGCAATGCCGCCTTCGCCAGCCAGAACTACAGCGGCGCCATGTACCTCGCCAACCAGGCCAAGGTGGCGGCGTCCAAGTCGCAGGCCCGGGTGGCGGGGATCTCGGAGGATGGGCTGCGGCGGGGGGAGCGGCTGTTCGCGGTACCGGTGCGCTTCCGGGTGGTGCGGCGCAGCAACCTGCGGGACGGGCCGGGCACGGGGGAGCGGCTGGTCACCACGCTGGAGGGGGGGACGGTGCTGCAGGCCGAGTCTTACCTTGGCGACTGGCTGCGGGTGCACGACGAGGCCGGCCACGCCGGCTGGATCTTCCGCGACCTCGTCACCCAGGTGGGCGCGGGGCGCTAGGCCCGCACCCGGTCGCGGCCCTCGCGCTTGGCGCGGTACAGCGCCTCGTCCGCGGCCGCCGTGAGGCTGTCGGGCGTGCTGCCGGCGGCCGCGGTCTGCGCCACCCCGATGGACAGCGTCACCGCCGCGCCGTGGAAGCCCTCCAGCGCGATCCGCCGCCGCAGGCGCTCCGCCAGCAGCATCGCCCCTTCCACCGCCGTCTCCGGCAGCACCACCGCGAACTCCTCCCCGCCGTAGCGCGCCGCGCAGTCCCCGGTGCGGATCGTCTCCTGGATCAGCTGGGCCACCCGGCGCAGCACCTCGTCGCCCGCCAGGTGCCCGTAGGTGTCGTTATACCGCTTGAAGTGATCGATGTCGATCAGCAGCAGGCAGGCGGGGTGCCGGTGGCGCCGGGCCCGCTCGCTCTCGGTGGCGAGCACCATGCCGAGGTGGCGCCGGTTGAACAGCCCGGTCAGCGCGTCGGTGAGGGAGAGCCGCTCCAGGTCGGCGCGCCCCTCGCGCAGCCGCGTCACCATGCCGTTGAACGCCTCGGTCAGCGCCCCCAGCTCGCCGTCGGAGGTGACCGGGAGATCCACGTCGAAGTTGCCGCCCGCCACCTGCCGGGCCCCCGCGATCAGCCGGTCGAGCGGCCGCACCAGCACCAGCCCGAAGACGTACGCCCCGGTGCCGAACAGGGCGAGCAGCGCCAGGATGATCACCGTGGTGACGGTGCGGGTGCGGGCCAGCAGGGCGTAGGCCTCGCGGTTGGGCAGCTCCGCCACCATCAGCAGCGGCATGCCGGCCAGCGGGCTCGCCGCCCCGGCCATCATCGTCCCCTCGGCGCCGTCATAGGTGGCGAGGCGGGCCGAGTCGGCCAGGGCGGTGAGCGCGGCGGGAGAGTAGGCGCCGCCGGTGGCGGGGGCGCCGGCGCTGTCACTGGTGAGGTGGGCCACGCCGGTCGAGTCGACCAGCCGGAACCGCAGGCCGGGACGGCGCGGCAGCGCGGCCAGGTCCTCCTGCAGCGCGCCCAGGTCGAGCCGCGCCAGCATCCCGCCCACTACCCGGCCGTTGATCGTCGTCACCGGGACCGCCAGGGGCAGTTCGCCCTGGGTCGGCTCGCCGAAGACCGCCTCCCCGACGAGGAGCCGGGTGGTCCAGCCCGCGGGGAGGGGGTTGGAATCCCGCGCAGGTCCTACCGCCGCCAGGCGGCGGCCGTCGGGGTCGTACGCGGTCAGGGTGGCGTAGTCGGGGATGCGGCGCTGCACCGAGGTGAGGTACTCGGTCAGCCGTGTGGCGCCCCGCGAGTCGCGCCGCGAGACGTTCTCCGAGACCTCATAGGAGCTGGCCACCGCCCGCAGATCCGAGGCGCTGTTCCGGAGCCAGAAGTCCACCGTCCGAGCCGCCTGGAGACTGGCGCCCCGAAGCTCCTCCTCGAGGCGAGCGGTCGTCCCCCGCTGGGTCTGGCTGTAGTAGATGGCGGCGGTGAAGACCGACGGCACCAGCGCGGCCAGGACCGCGAAGAGCAGGATCTTCTTCCGGAGGGAGTCGAGCCGCAGCAGCCTCGAGGCCCGACCCGACAGGTCTTCCCAGCGTCGCAACCGGGCTCCGCAGGCAGCAGGGGGTGGCTGGAGTATCGCCTCAAGTGGCCGTCCGGCCAAGGGTTTGAGCTCCCCGACCCGCCGGTGTCCGAAACTATGAAGACCGCTTCAGGGGTCGATTCAGCAATCCTTCATCGTTTCCCCATCAGTATTCCCGGGTGCATCTGCTCATCGTCGAGGACGACCGGAAGGTGGCCGGCTTCCTGGAGGAAGGCTTCCAGGAGGAGGGCTACCGCGTGTCCGTGGCCCGGGACGGGCAGGACGCCCTGGACCAGGCCCGGGCCGAGCCGTTCGACGTCATCCTGCTGGACTTCATGCTGCCGCGCCTGAGCGGTCCCGAGGTCCTCCGGACCCTTCGGGGCGAGGGCTACCGCGGGGCGATCCTGATGCTCACCGCCCGGGACGATCCGCGGGACGTGCGGACCGCCCTCGAGGCCGGGGCCGACGCGTACGTCACCAAACCCTTCCGGTTCGCGGACCTGCTGGACCGGATCGACACCCTGCTCGCGGGCCGGCGGCTCACCGCCTGACGTCCGGGCCGGTCCGGACGGGCTCCTCCTCCTTCATGCGCTCGCTGCAACGGACCCTCGCCCTCCGGTACGGAGTGACGATGCTGGTCGCGCTGGTGGCGATCGCGCTCTGGGCCTTCCTCGGCATCCAGCTCACCCTGGAGCGGCAGCTCGACGCCGCGCTGGAGGCGACCGGCCTGCTCATGGCCGACGTCGTCGGCCAGGGCGAATCGCTGCGGCATCACTCGCCGCTCACCACGCCGGGCGAGGAGCTGCCGCGGGCCAATCGCCTGGTTGTCACACGCGATTCGCTGGGACGCATCCTCGACCAGAATTTCCCGGTCGCGGCGGGGCTGCCGTTCGACCAGGCGGCGTTCCACGCCGCGCTCGCGGGGGACCACGCCTGGGCCAACGACAGCCTGGCCGGCGACCGGCTCCGCTCGGTGTACCTCCCGCTGGCCGGCGGCGGCGCGGTGCTGCAGGTCGCTGCCTCGATGCGGCCGCTGCAGGCGGCCTCGGACGTGACCCTGCTGGAAATGCTCGCCACCGCGCTGGTGGGCACCCTGGTCACCACCGTGGGCGCCGGATGGCTGGCGCGTTCTTCCCTGGAGCCGGTGCAGGAGATCACCACCCAGGCCCGCGCGGTGAGCAGCGCCGCCGATGGCCGGCGCATCACGGCCTACGCCGACGTGCTGGAACTGCAGGACCTCATCGCCACGCTGAACGACATGCTGCAACGGCTCGACGCCGCCCTGGTGCAGCAGCGCCGCATCATCTCGGATGTGGGGCACGACCTCCGGACCCCGATCACCGCGATGCGGGGCGAGCTGGAGGTGGCGCTGCGCGCCCCGCGCTCGCCGGAGCGGTACCAGGCGCTCCTCCGCAGCGTGCTGGAGGAGGTGGATCACCTGTCCGACACCGGCGAGGCGCTGATCACCCTCGCGCGGCTGGAGACGGGCACGGTGCCGCCAGTGTTGGTGGAGAGTGACGTGGATGCGCTGGTGGCGGCGGCGGTGCAGGGCTACCGCGACCGCCATCCGGCGCGCCAGGTGGCGGTGGTACCCTCCATGACGCCCCCCGCCCCGGTGGACCCGAAGCTGCTCGCCCTGGCGGTGGGCCAGCTGCTGGAGAATGCCGAGCGCTACGCCCCGGCGGAGGCGCCGGTGCAGGTCACCGTCCGCGCGGTGGCGCAGACGGTGCAGGTAGTCGTCGAGGATGGCGGGCCGGGGGTGCCGGACGACCGCCTGGCGACCCTGTTCGAGCCGTTCTTCCGGGGGGACGAGGCCCGTTCCCGGGGCGGGGCGGGGCTCGGGCTCACCCTGGTGCAGTCCATCGCCCGGGCGCATGGCGGCACCGTGATGGCCGCGAGGAGCGGGCTCGGCGGGCTCCGCGTGACGGTGGCATTCCCGTTGGGACGCGATTGAGCGCGGCGAGATCCGACCCACCCCGGTGCCGGCAGGCAAATCCGACGACTGGCGATGTCGCCTTCAGTTGACGCATGGTCCGGCGGGGATACAATAGTAGGGCCATGACCCCTCCCACCGCCGCCGCGCCCGCACCCACCCTCCCCGGAACACCGAACGTCCCGGCCGTCCTCTCCGGGCTGATCGCAGCCCACGACCTGATCCTTCTCCTCCATGAGGGTGGCCGCATCCGGGAGGTGCGGAGCGCCCACGACGCGCCGCTTGCCGAGGCCACGCGCGGCTGGATCGGCCTGGCCTGGCGGGATGCGGCGGTCGCGGAGCATCGGAGCCGGGTGGACGACCTGCTGCAGGAGGCCGGCAGGATCGGTGCGGCTGGACGGCGGCTGATCCTCCACACGGCCGGCCCGGGCGCCGTCCTGCCGCTGACCTGCACCGTCGTCCGGCTGGATGGGGTGCTCCTGGTGCTGGCGCGCGACGATCGCGAGCTCGGGGCGTTACAGGCGCGGATCACCGAAGCGCAGCAGCTGCTGCACGGTGCAGCCCGTCGTGCGGCACATCTGGAGGCCCGCCAGCGGACCCTGCTGGACCTGGGTTCAGGGGCCCTCCTGCTGGTTGATGCGGCCAGCCGCCGGGTCCTGGAGGTGAACGACGCGGCCGCCGAATTGCTCGGCCAGCCGGTGGGCCGGCTGGTCGGCCGCACTCTGGCCGCGGCGCTCGAGGTGAAGGCCGAGGCCACGGTGCGGGAGTTCCTGGGGACGGCCCCGCCGGCCGGCGGCACCGAGGAGCTGGTGGTGGAGCGCGTGCCCCCTCGCGGCAGGCTCCGGCTCACGGCCGCGCACCTCGCCCGGGATACCGGCGGGGTGCTGGTCGTGCGCGCAGCGGACGAATCGGCGGATGGCGGTCGGGGGCCTGGGCGTGAGCCGGGGGCGGGCGAGATCCTCGGCGCGCTTCCGGATGCGGTGGTGGTCACCGACGCCCAGGGCCGGGTGGTGACGGCCAACAACGCGTTTCATCATCTCACGGGGATCGGTCCGGGTGCGCGGGCCGCAGGCGAGGGGTTGCAGCGCTGGGTGGGCCGACCCGGGGCGGATGTGCCACGCGTCCTGCAGGAACTGGAACGGCACGGGTCGGTGCACCTGCTGGAAACGGTGGTGGAATCGGACCGGGGCACCCGGTGCGAGGTCGAGTTGGAGGCTGGTCCGCTGGACACCCCGGCCGGCCGGCGCTGGGTCTTCAGCCTCCGCGCGATCGCACACCGGCTGCCGCGGCGGCCCAAGGAGGGTACCGCGCTCGCCCATGCCGTCAGCGAACTGACCTCGCAAGTCGGGAAGCGCGCCTTGAAGGAGCTGGTGCGGGACACGGCGGTCGCGCTGGAACGCCAGTTCATCGAGGCCGCGCTTGCGGCGACCCGCGGGAACCGGACCGCCGCCGCGGCGCTGCTCGGCGTGAGCCGGCAGAGTCTCTACGTGAAGCTGCGGCAGTACGGACTCGGGGACGAGCCATCGGCGCCTGTCCCTGCCCACCCGACCAGGCGCCGCAAGCCCCGGCATCGGCGCCCCCGGTTGTAGGCCTCCGCCGCTCCCTGCCGGGGGGTGAAGCCCGGTTCATCCTCCCGTCACTCCCCGCTCAGCACGGCACGGTGAGTTTCCAGCTCCCGCCCCACCGGAAAGGTTGTGCATGGCGCGCTCGCTCGACCCGATCCTCGCCCCCCGTTCCATCGCGGTCGTGGGCGCCTCCCGCGCGCCCGACACGATCGGCCACCAGATCCTCGCCAACCTGGTCCGCTACGGGTTCACCGGCACGGTGTACCCGGTCAATCCGCACGCCGCCGCGGTGCACTCGATGAAGGCCTGGCCCGACGTGGGGGCGCTGCCCGAGGTGGTGGACATGGCGGTGGTGTGCGTGCCCAAGGCGCACGTCACCGCGGTGGCGGAGGCCTGCGGGCGGCGAGGAGTGAAGGGGCTGGTGGTGATCAGCGCCGGCTTCCGCGAGGTGGGGGGGGAGGGCGTGGCGCGGGAGCGCGATCTGGTCGAGACCTGCCGGCGCCACGGCATGCGGCTGGTGGGACCCAACTGCATGGGCGTGCTCAACGCCGACCCGGCGGTCTCCATGAACGCCACCTTCGCGCCGAGCATGCCGCCCTTCGGCCACGCCGGGTTCGTGAGCCAGTCGGGAGCGATGGGGCTCTCGGTGCTGGACTACGCCCAGGAGTACGGCATCGGGATCTCGCAGTTCGTCTCCATGGGCAACAAGCCGGACGTGAGCGGCAACGACCTGCTGCTGCACTGGGAGCAGGACCCGGCCATCGGGGTGATCCTGATGTACGTGGAGAACTTCGGGAACCCGCGGCGGTTCCTGGAGATCGCCCGCCGGGTGACGCGCACCAAGCCGATCATCGTGGTGAAGTCGGGCCGGTCGCGCACCGGCGCCCGGGCGGCGAGCTCGCACACCGGCGCGCTGGCGGCGAGTGACACGGCGGTGGATGCGCTGCTCCGGCAGGCGGGCGTGATCCGTGCCGGGACGGTGGAGGAGCTGTTCGACCTGGCGATGGCCTTCGGCGGCCAGCCGCTGCCGCGCTCGCGCCGAGTGGCGGTCGTCACCAACTCCGGCGGGCCCGGCATCATCGCCGCCGATGCGCTCGAGGCCAGGGGGATGACGGTCGCCGACCTGCATCCGGAGACGGTCACCCGGCTGCGGCCGCTGTTCCCGGAGGAGGCCTCGCTGCGCAACCCCCTGGACATGATCGCCTCCGCCACGCCCCCGGGGTACCGCTCGGCGCTCGACGCGCTGCTGGCCGATCCCGGGGTGGACGGCGTCATGTCCATCTTCGTGCCGCCACTCGGGGTGCGGCAGGCGGATGTGGCGGAGGCGATCGTCGCGGCCAAGGGCGCCCATCCCGACAAGCCGGTGCTCGCGGTGCTCATGGGGCGGCAGGGGCTGCCCCAGGGCAAGGCGGAGCTCCACGCGGTGCGGATCCCGGCCTACATCTTCCCCGAGTCGGCGGCGCGTGCCTTCGCCGCGATGTGCCGCCAGCGGGAGTGGCAGGAGCGGCCGGTGCCGCCGGCGGAGGTCCTGCCGGTGGACCCGGCCCGTGCCCGTGCGGTGCTCGCGGGGGCGCGGGCCCGGGGCGCGGAGCGGCTGGACGAGCTGGAATCGCTGGCCCTGCTCGAGGCCTATGGCATCCCCACCGCGGGCGCGGTGCTGGCCCGGACCCCCGACGAGGCGGTCGCGGCCGCGGAGCGGCTGGGCTTCCCGGTGGTGCTCAAGATCGTGGCCCCGGCCATCATTCATAAGACCGATGTGGGCGGGGTGGAGGTGGGGATCGGCAATGCAGTGGAGGCGCGTGAGGCCTTCGGGCGGATCCTGGCCGGGGCACGGCGCGCCCATCCCGACGCCGCGATCAGCGGGGTACTGGTGCAGCCGATGCTGGCGCGGGGCCGGGAGCTGATCGTGGGGATGAGCCGCGACCCGTCGGTCGGGGCGCTGCTGATGTTCGGCCTTGGCGGCACCCTGGTGGAGGTCCTGGGCGACGTGGTCTTCCGCCTGGCGCCGATCCACCGGCTCGATGCGCGCGACATGCTGCACGGCATCCGGGGCGCCCGGCTGCTCGGCCCGGTGCGCGGCGCGCCCGCGGCCGACCTCGCCGCGCTGGAAGACATCCTGCTCCGGGTCTCCCAGCTGGCGGGCGACTTCCCGGAGATTGCGGAGATCGACCTCAACCCGGTCCTGGCCTGGGCCGACGGCGCCCGCGCGGTGGATGCGCGGGTGATGCTCGCGCCGCCCGGCCCCGAGGGACATGCATGAACACGCCTCACACCGCGGCCGACTACCTGCACGACCCGCGGCGCAACAAGGGCACCAGCTTCACCGAGGACGAGCGCGATGCGCTGGGCCTGCGCGGCCTGCTTCCGCCGCGGGTCACCACCCAGGACGAGCAGCTGGAGCGGATCCTGGAGAACTTCCGGCGCAAGCCCTCGCCGCTGGAGCAGTACATCTACCTCATCAGCCTGCAGGACCGGAACGAGCACCTCTTCTACCGCGTGGTGATGGAGCACGTGGAGGAGATGATGCCGGTCATCTATACCCCGACGGTGGGCGAGGCCTGCCTGCGCTTCGGACACATCTACCGCCGGCCGCGCGGACTGTACGTCACCGCCCGGGACCGGGGACGGATCCGGACGGTGCTGCGCAACTGGCCCGACCCGGACGTGCGGATGATCGTGGTCACGGACGGCGAACGCATCCTGGGCCTGGGCGACCTCGGCGCCAACGGGATGGGCATCCCCATCGGCAAGCTGGCGCTGTACACCGCCTGCGCCGGGCTGGACCCCGCCCGCTGCCTGCCGGTGGCGCTGGACGTCGGGACCGACCGCGCCGACCTGCGCTCCGACCCGCTGTACCTGGGGCTGACGGAGCGCCGCGTGCGGGGGCCGGAGTACGACGAGCTGCTGGAGGAATTCGTGGCCGCGGTGCAGGAGGTCTTTCCCCGAGCGGTCATCCAGTTCGAGGACTTCGCGACGGACAATGCGGTGCGGCTCCTGCTGCGCTACCGGGACCGCGCCTGCTGCTTCAACGACGACATCCAGGGCACGGCCGCGGTGGCGCTGGCGGGGCTGCTCTCGGCGGGGCGGCTCACCGGCCAGCGGCTCACCGAGCACACGGTGATGTTCCTGGGCGCCGGCTCGGCGGCAATGGGCATCGCGGGGCTGATCGCCTCCGCAATGGTCCGGGAAGGGCTGCCGGAGGCGGAGGCGCGCCGGCGCTGCTGGCTGGTGGACGAGCACGGCCTGCTCACCGCCGACCGCCCCGGCCTCAGCGACCCGCGGAAGCGCTGGGCCCACCCCCATCCCCCGGCGGCGACGCTGCTCGAGGCGATCGAGGCGCTGCGGCCGACCGCGCTGATCGGGGTCTCCACCGCCTCCGGCGGGTTCAGCGAGCCGGTACTCCGGGCGATGGCGCGGCTCAACCCCCGGCCGATCGTATTCCCGCTCTCCAATCCCACGAGCCGCTCGGAATGCACCGCGGAAGAGGCCTACCGCTGGACCGACGGCCGCGCCATCGTGGCGTCGGGGAGTCCCTTCCCGCCGGTCCGCCTGGACGGACAGACGTGGGAGCCGGGGCAGGGCAACAATGCCTACATCTTTCCGGGCGTGGGGCTGGGCGTCATCGTGGCCGGGGCGCGCCGCGTCACCGACACCATGTTCTACGCCGCGGCGCGCAGCCTCGCGGAGCAGGTCAGTGACGAGTCGCTGGCGGTCGGCCGCCTCTTCCCCCGGCTGTCGGACATCCGCGCAGTGTCGGCGCGGATCGCGGTGCGGGTGGCGGAAGTGGCCTACGAGGAAGGCCTCGCCGCCGAGCCCCGGCCCGACGACCTGGCGGCGGCGGTGCGCCGGGCGATGTACGATCCCGCCTACCCGCGCTACGCCTGAGGCGGCCGGTCACGATCTCGCGACCCCCGTTCCCCTCGGACGGGGGTCGTGCCACTCTCCCCCTCCCATTCACCCGTCCCTCCCATGACCCGACACATGCTCCTGGCCGCCCTCGCGGCGCTCACCCTGCCGGCCGGCCTCGGGGCGCAGGCCCCGGACGACGCGCGGGTGATCCTGGTGACCTTCGACGGTGTCCGCACCGCGGAATTCTTCGGCGGGCTCGACAGCAGCATCGCGTTGCACAAGGACGCGAGCGGGGTGGACGACCCGGCGCGACTGCTGCGGGACTACGACGCCCCGGATGCGGTGTCCCGGCGGCGCCGCCTGATGCCCTTCTTCTGGGATTCGCTCGCCCCGCGGGGAATCGTCCTCGGCGACCCGGCGCTGGGGGGCGGCGTGACGATCACCAACCCGCACGGCTTCTCCGCCCCGGGGTACTTCGAGATCCTCACCGGCCAGGCGCAGCCCGACGTCACCTCCAACGACCTGCGGCGGTACCCGCACCGGACAGTGCTGGAGCATGTGCGCGATCGGCTGGGGCTGCCACCGGAGCGGGTCGCGGCGTTCGCCTCGTGGGAGAACTTCCGGGCCTACGTGGCGAGCCGGGACGGGGCGGTGTTCGTGAACGCCGGCTTCGACACCCTGCCGACGGCCGACCGCACGCCCGCGCTCGATGGCCTGGTCCGACTGCAGGCCCGCGCGGTGCCGCCGTGGCACGGGGCCCGGCTCGACGCGTTCACCGGGGCGCTCGCGCTGGAGTGGCTGCGGACCCGGGACCCGCGGGTGCTCTATATCGCGTTCAACGACACCGATGACCAGGCGCACCCCCGGCGCTATGACGGCGTGCTCGACGCGTTGCACGGCCTTGACGATTTCCTCCGGGAGCTGTGGCAGACGGTGGAGAGCCTTCCCGCGTACCGGGGCCGCACCACGCTCGTCCTGACCACCGATCATGGCCGGGGCCGGACCGGGCGCGACTGGACCGACCATGGCGCCGAGGTCCCCGGTGCGCGCGACATCTGGCTGGCGGTGATCGGTCCCCGGACCCCCGCGCGGGGCGACGTGTCCGGTTCCGCGACCCAGGCCCAGGTCGCCGCGACGCTGCTCGCGGCGCTGGGGCTGCCGGCCGGCCACTGGCAGCCGGGCGCGGCGGGCCCGGTGGCGGCGGTGTGCGGGGACACTTGTTAGGCGGCCCCCTGTGGCACGCGAGCGGCGGGGTGCGGGAGCGCTGCGGCAGTTCGGCGTTCATGAAACCGTCATGTTCGCTGTCATCTCGGCAGTTGCGACCCCCCGGGGTGGCGGTCCATGAATTGCCGCACCTCGTATCGTCACGACTCTCCACCCCCCTCGAGTTTCGCATGACGACGTCGCTTGCCCTGCCCGATCGTGTCCTCAACTGCCTCGCGGCCGTCGCCGAGACCGACGACGTGCGCTCGGATCTGAACCTGGCCCTGTACGAGGACCAGGTACTGGACTCGATGAAGACGGTGGAACTCATCGTCGCCCTGTCGCAGGAGTTCGGGCTGGACATCTCGCCGGCGGAGCTGGAGGCCGGCACCTGGGCCACGCCGGCCCGGCTGATCGCCTGGATTGAAGAGCGGGTGGCCGGGTGACCCCATCCGCCCCGCCCGGCCGGGCGGGGGGCGGACAGCTGGCGCCGGCCGCTGTCGCGCTGCTGCTCACGGTGCTGGCGTCCGTCCTCGGGCTCCATGAAGCCCGCCAGTACGCGGCTCGACACCTCGACGCACTCCTCCCCCGGACGTTCAAGCAGAAGTCCCTGGGCCTGGCCCTGCAGCGGCGCACCCTGTCGCAGGACCGGGTCCTCCTGCTGTACGGCAGCTCGGAGTTGGGTCAGCCGGCGGCGTATCGCGCGGCCGACTGGTTCCGCAGCGCGCCCACGGGCTTCCGGATCTCGCCGGTCGGCTGGAAGGGCGCGCTGCCCATCCATCATGCCCAGACCTTCTACGCCCTGGGCCGCGCGCTCGCGGGCCGGAAAGTCGTGCTGGAGGTGGCACCGAATGTCCTCACCCATCCCGACGGGTTCTTCACCCGCGGGATGTTCGCCGGCAACCTCTCGCCCCTCAGCGCGGGACTCGTGGCCTGGGGGCCGGTGGACGACCCGCTGGCGCGCCGCCTGGCGAAGCGCATGCTGGACTTCCCCAATGCCTTCACCACCAGTCCCCTGCTTCGCTTCGGGTTGGAGACGGTGGCCCACGGTCGGCCGGGAGACCGTGCCTTCGCCAACGTGATGCGGCCCCTGGGCCGGTTTCAGGTGGCGGTGCTCGGGGTAGAGGACGAGCTGCGGCTGTGGGGGGCGGGGTGGTTGGTGGGGCACAAGCCGCTCGAGGCCGCGGCCGTCCCTGGCGAGCCCGACTGGGACCGGCTGAAGGCCGTGGCGGAGTCAGTGTACCGGACCGAGGCGACCAACAATCCGTTCGGGATCGAGAATCCGCTCTTCGCGGCACGCGAGGAGTACTACCACTCCAAGCGGCACCACGCACCCCCCGTGCCCGATCTCGACACCCTCCCCGCCTGGCAGGACCTCGAGCTGGCGCTCGACCTGCTCCAGCGCGCCGGCGCCGATCCCCTGGTCGTGGACGTACCTTACATGGGTCGGCTGCTCGACTACCGCGGCAGCACGCGCGCGGAGCGCCAGTACTTCTATGACCACCTGCGGGCCACCTGCCAGCGGCGCGGCATCCCGGTCGTCACCTTCGAGGAGCACGACGATGACCAGTGGTTCTTCCGCGACGACGGCGGGCACCAGTCCCCCAAGGGATGGGTATTCACCAACCAGGTCCTCGACGCTTTCTATCATGACCGCCTTCACTGACCCCCGGGTCCGCTTCGCGGCCCGCTGCGCGTTCTACCTCGCGATCCAGCTCGCGCTGGTGGTCATGGCGGTGGCGCATGCCTTCGACACCCCCAGCTTCATCTACCAGGCCTTCTGATGAGCGACCTGCTCGCACGAATCGAGCGCTGGGGCGCCGCGGTCCCCGACCGGGTGGCCCACCGGAGTGGCGACCGGGTCATGACCTGGGGCGAACTGGTGCGGCGGGTGCGCGCGCTTGCCGCCTGGCTCGGCACCGCGCTGCCCGATGACGGCTCGCCGGTGGTGGTCCGGGGCCACAAGGAGCCGGAGATGCTGGTGGCGTTCCTGGCCTGCGCCCGGAGCCGCCACCCCTACGTGCCGCTCGACACCGGCCTCCCCGAGGCGCGCGCCGCGCGGATCGTGGAGCTGGCCCGCGCCCCGCTGACCCTGGAGCCGGCCCGCATCGCGGAGCTGTCCGCCGGGGACCACGGGCCGCCCCCGGAACGGCGCGTCGGCCCCGCCGACCTGCACTACATCATGTTCACCTCCGGCAGCACCGGGGACCCGAAGGGCGTGCCGATCACCCGGGGCAACCTGGAGCACTTCCTGGCCTGGATGATGGCGGAGCAGGCGCCGGGCGAGGGAGAGACCTACCTCAACCAGTGCATCTTCGGCTTCGATGTGTCCCACATGGACACCTACCTGTCGCTCCTGACGGGCGGGACGCTGGTGAGCGTCACGAAGGAACAGGTGGCCGACCTGCGGCAGCTCTTCACGATGCTGGGCGGATCGGGCGTGACCATCTGGGTGTCCACCCCCGCCTTCGCGCAGCTGTGCCTGGTGGAGAAGGGCTTCGCGCGCGGGATGCTCCCCGGGATGCGGAAGTTCCTCTTCTGCGGCGAGGCGCTGCCGCCGGATACGGTGGCCCAGCTGCTCGACCGCTTCCCCGGCGCCGAGGTGTGGAATACCTACGGCCCGACCGAGGCGACGATCGCCACCACCTCGCTCCGGATCGACCGGGAGGTGGTGGCACGGTACGCCCCGCTTCCCATCGGCCGGCCGATGCTGGGCAGCGAGGTGACGATCCTCGACGCCGAGCGGCGCCGGGTGCCGGAGGGGACGCGGGGCGAGATCGTCATCGCGGGACCCAACGTGAGCCCGGGGTACCTGCACCGGCCGGACCTCAGTGCGAAGGCCTTCTTCGAGTTCGAGGGGCGGCCGGCGTACCGCACCGGCGACTGGGGCCACGTGCGCGACGGCCTGCTGTTCTGCGAGGGCCGGATGGATTTCCAGGTGAAGCTCCACGGCCACCGCATCGAGCTGGGCGACATCGAGGCGAACCTGTGCGCCATTCCCGGGGTGACCGGGGCCGCGGTGCTGCCGGTCCTCAAGGACGGCCGGGTGGATGCCCTCGCCGCCTACGTGATGCAGCCGGGGACACCGCCCGGCACCGACCGGAAGCGGGCCAGCGCGTTGCGCGCGGCGCTCAACGAGCGGATTCCCGCCTACATGGTCCCGCGCAAGATCGTCTTCCTCGAGGCGTTCCCGATGACGCCCAACGGGAAGATTGACCGGAAGTCGCTCTCGACCACCCTGTGACCCCGTACGCGTCGTTCAGCTATTTCGCGCTGGTCGCCCTGCTGGTGGGGCCGGCGGTCTGGCTCGGCTGGCGGGGCCGGGGCGCGGCGCGCTGGGTGCTCATCAGCGCCGCGCTCATGCTGGTGGTGCACCACGCCCCATCCGTGAACGTGGTGCCGGGCCTCGGCCGGCTGCGCGACCTCTGGGTGGTGCTGGGCTTCGGGGTGTGGCAATACGGCCTGGCCCGCGGCCTCCTGGCCGCCGGCGGGAAGGGGGCACCGGCCTGGCGCTTCCGCCTGGCGCTCGGACTCGCCCTGGCGCCGCTGGTGGCGGTGAAGCTCGCGCCGGTGCTCGCCCCGGCGAGCCGGCTCGGGTTCCTCGGCGTGTCCTACGTGAGCTTCCGCGCCCTCGACGTGCTCCTCGGCGTGCGCGACGGCCTGGTCAAGGCGATCCCCGCCGGCTCCTATGCGGCGTTCGTGTTCTTCTTCCCGACCATCTCTGCGGGCCCGATCGACCGGTACCGCCGCTTCCTCCGGGACTACGACGCGCCGCGCAGCCGGGCCCAGCTGCTCGGCGACCTCGACACCGCGGTGTGGCAGCTGCACGTCGGCCTGCTGCTCAAGTTCATCCTCGCCGCCCTGGTGCAGCAGTACTGGATGGACCCGGCGGCGAAGCTCCACGGCTGGCCCGCCACGGTGTCCTACATGTACGCCTACAGCGCGTACCTGTTCTTCGATTTTGCGGGGTACAGCTCCATCGCGCTGGCGGTGAGCTACGCCTGCGGCATCCGGGTGGTGGACAACTTCAACCGGCCATGGCTCGCGACCAGCATCCAGGACTTCTGGAACCGGTGGCACATCAGCCTCTCGACCTGGTTCCGGGACCAGATCTACATGCGGTTCCTGCTGGCCAACTCGAAGGGCGGGTGGATCCGGAACCGCCACTGGGCGGCGGCGGCGGGGTTCGGCGTGACCTTCCTGCTGATGGGGCTGTGGCACGGGGTGGCGTGGCACTACGTGCTGTACGGGCTGTACCACGCGGCGCTGCTGTCGGTGCACCAGGCGGCGGGCAAGTGGCTCAAGGCCCGGCCGTTCAGCGCCACCCGCGGGTGGCGGGTCGCGAGCTGGTTCGTGACCTTCAACCTGGTGTGCTTCGGCTTCCTGCTGTTCTCGGGCCACCTCGGCTGAACCCGCCGGCGGGTCGCAGCGCCCACCACGCCACCACCCCGAGCATCCCCGCCCGCAGCAGCTGCCCGGCCGCCGGGCCCGCCTCCAGCGCCGCCGCCATGTGCGGCGCCGCGAACCAGTAGAACAGTCCCGCACTCAGCGCCGCCAGCCGGCGTACCAGCCCCGCCAGCGTGGGCCGGCGCAGCGCCACGGCCAGCGCCACCACCAGCCACGCCACGGCCATCCCGATCAGCACCTGCCCATAGGCGCGGAGGGGGCTGACCGGCCCCGGGTCGGGGAGCAGGCCGAAGGCCACGATCAGCCCGGGAAAGCTCCCGGCGAACAGCCCCGGCACCGTCCGCAGCCACGGTCCCGATTGCCGGGCCCCGTCGGCCAGGGAGAGCAGCGCCTCGCGGGGCGCCCGGTCCATGCAGCCGACGGAGGTGCAGCGCACGCAGGGGCGGCAGCTGGTGTCGTCCAGGTGCAGCAACGGGTCGTGGCCGTAGAGCCGCTCGACCGGGAGGATGGGGCAGACGGCGTTGCAGAACCCGCCCTTGGCGGGCCGGGTGCGGCCGGCGAGCCAGGCCATCCCCGCGATACCCAGCAGCAGGGTGGCGAGCGCCGGGGCCTGGAACTCGAGGACCACGCGCCGGGCGGGAATCAGGCCCACCAGGAGCAGGATGCCGATCCGGTTGGCGGTCCGCCCCTCGGTCCAGCCGCGCCCCGGGACGCTCGCGGCGGCCCCGCCGAGGAGGTCCAGGGTGGCGAGGGGGCAGGCCGCCCGCCACAGGGACGGGGAGAACAGAAAGGAGAGTGGCAGGAGGGGGATCACGACCCCCCAGGTGAGCCGGAGCGTGGTGGCCGGCGCCAGCAGCAGCCCTGCGAGCACGGCCCCGAAGCCGGCGAGCCCGGGCCAGCGCAGCCAGTGGCGCCAGCGGTTGGGGGCCGGCCCGGTGGGGGCGGCGGAGGGGGCTGTGGAGGGGGCCGACATACCCTGAGAGGGTGGGTCCACGGGCCACGGTGCGTCAAGTGGCGGGCCCCCGTCGCGCGGCTTGTTCCCCCGGCCCTGCTGGTTATCTTCCCGCCGCCAGTCCGCGCCCCGCACGCGCGACACTTTTGCCAGAGGGCCCCACCGGTGACCACCCCAGCGACGAGCGGCCAGCTCGAACCCGTGGACGCATTGTACAGCCGCGACGTCTTCTCGCGCGCGGTGATGCGTCAACGGCTCCCCAAGGACGTCTTCAAGCGCCTGATCAAGACGATCGACCAGGGCGCCCCCCTCGACCACAGCGTCGCGGACGTGGTGGCCTCGGCGATGAAGGACTGGGCCATCGAGAATGGCGCCACCCACTACACCCACTGGTTCCAGCCGCTGACCGGGCTCACCGCGGAGAAGCACGACAGCCTGATCTCCCCGGACGGCCAGGGCGGCGTGATCTTCAATTTCTCCGGCTCCGAGCTGGTGCAGGGTGAGCCGGACGCCTCCAGCTTCCCGTCCGGCGGCCTGCGGGCCACCTTCGAGGCCCGCGGCTACACCGCGTGGGACGTCACCAGCCCGGCCTTCCTGATCCGCGGCGTCAACGCCGTGACCCTCGTGATCCCGACGGCGTTCGTGTCGTGGACCGGCGAGGCGCTCGACACCAAGATCCCGCTGCTCCGCTCGATGGAGGCGCTCTCCAACCAGGCGATGCGCATCCTGCGCCTGTTCGGCGGCGATGCCGGCGTGACCCGGGTGTTCACCACCGTCGGCCCGGAGCAGGAGTACTTCCTGGTGGACGCCCAGCTGTACTGGAAGCGTCCCGACCTGGTGCTGGCCCACCGCACGCTCTTCGGCGCCAAGCCGCCCAAGGGGCAGCAGCTCGAGGACCAGTACTTCGGCACCATCCCCGCGCGGGTGCTGGCCTGCATGGCCGACGTGGAGCGGGAGCTCTGGTCGCTCGGCGTGCCGGTGAAGACCCGGCACAACGAGGTGGCGCCCTCGCAGTACGAGATCGCCCCGATCTTCGAGATGAGCCAGCTGGGCAGCGACCACCAGATGCTGCTCATGGAGACCCTGCGCCGGGTGGCCCCGCGGCACGGGCTCGCCGCGCTGCTGCACGAGAAGCCCTTCGCGGGCGTCAACGGCTCGGGCAAGCACAACAACTGGTCCATGTCCACCGACGGCGGGCACAACCTGCTCGACCCGCAGGACGACACCCACACCAACCTGCAGTTCCTGGTGTTCCTGGTCTCGGTCATCCGGGCGGTGGACATCCACGCCGACCTGCTCCGCGGCTCGATCGCCTCGTCGGCCAACGACCACCGGCTGGGCGCCAACGAGGCCCCGCCGGCGATCATCTCGATCTTCCTCGGCGACATGCTCGAGGACATCCTGGCGCAGGTGGAGAAGGGCCAGCTGAAGCGCACCCTGCGGGGCGGCGTGATCGACCTCGGCGCCCGGACCCTGCCGACCCTGCCGCGCCATTCCGGCGACCGCAACCGCACCTCGCCCTTCGCGTTCACCGGCAACAAGTTCGAGTTCCGCGCCGTGGGCTCGTCGCAGACCATCGCCTGGCCCAACACGGTGCTCAACACCATCGTGGCCGAGTCGCTCGACTACGTGGCCTCCGAGCTGGAGCGGGCGGTCGGCAAGGCGCCCACCGCCGCCCGGCTGACCGCCGCGGTGATGAGCCTGCTCAAGAAGCTGGTCAAGGCGCACAAGCGGGTGATCTTCGACGGCGACGGCTACTCCCAGGAGTGGCACGAGGAGGCGGAGCGCCGGGGCCTGCCGCACCTGCGCGACACCGTGGACTCGCTGGCGTCGCTCAAGGCCCGGAAGAACGTGGACCTGTTCAAGAAGTACGGCGTCCTGAACAAGGCCGAGTTCGACTCCCGCCTGGCCATCGCGTACGAGAAGTACGTGAAGGAACTGCAGATCGAGGCCGAGACCATGATCTCCATGGGCCGGACCATGATCCTGCCGGCGGCGCTCACGTACCAGAAGCAGATCGCCGAGGCGATCGGGGCCACCGAGACCGCCGGGGTCAAGTGCCACGACACCGTGGCCGCGCTCGGGGAGTACGTGAACCTGGTGTCGCGCTTCCAGGAGGCGCTCGGCGTCCTGGAGAAGGCCGCCGGGCACGAGGACCACGATCCGGTCAAGCACGCGACCTGGATCCGCGACAAGGTGAAGCCCGCGATGGCCACCCTGCGCGAGTACGGCGATGCGCTCGAGGCCCACGTGGCCGCGGACCTCTGGCCGCTGCCGAGCTACCGGCAGATGCTGTTCTTCAAGTAAGCGGCGGCTGGTCCGAAGGCGACGAGGGGTGGTCCCGTGACCGGGACCACCCCTCCGTCGTTCCGGGGCCCGCTCAGCCGCCGACCGGGGCCGCGGCGGGTTCTTCCAGCGCCTCCCGCACCGTCTTGAGCAGGTCGCGGCTGGAGAACGGCTTGGGCAGGAACCGCATGTGGGCGCCGAGGGCATCGCGCGCGGCCACCACGTCGTCGGTGTAGCCCGACATGTACACCACCGGGAGGTCCGGGAGCGTGAGCCGGAGCCGGGCCACCAGCTCCCGACCGGTGAGCGCCGGCATCACCACGTCGGTGAGCAGCAGGTCGAGCGGCTCCCCCAGCCGGGTGGCGCGCTCGAAGGCCTCTGCGCCGTCGCAGGCCACGTGCACCCGGTAGCCCTGGCGCTCCAGCACCCGCCGCACCAGCTCCCGCACCGCCGGCTCGTCCTCCACCACCAGGATGGTGGCGAGCGCCCCCGTCTCGGGGGTGGGGAGGAGCCCGGGCAGCAGCGGCGTCGGCTGCTCCGCCCCGGCGCGGGGCAGGTAGACCCGGAAGACGCTGCCGTGGCCCGGCTCGCTGTAGACCGCGAGGTAACCGCCGCTCTGCTTCACGATGCCGTACACCGTCGAGAGGCCGAGGCCGGTGCCCTGGCCCGCCGGCTTGGTGGTGAAGAACGGCTCGAAGATCCGCCGCTGGGTGTCCCGGTCCATGCCGCTACCGGTGTCGGCGACGGCCAGCATGATGTAGCTGCCGGGCCGGGCCCCCGGGTGCAGCCGGGCAAACTCGTGATCCAGCTCGGCATTGGCCGTCTCGATGGTGATCCGCCCGGTGCCGCGGATCGCGTCCCGCGCGTTCACCACGAGGTTGAGCAGCACCTGCTCCGCCTGCACCGGGTCCGCCAGTGCCAGGCCGATCCCGGCCCGGGGGCGGACCTCGAGGGTGATGTGCTCGCCGATCAGGCGGCGCAGCATCCCGCCCATGTCCCGGGCCACGCCGGCCAGGTCGAGCGGGCGCGGCTGCATGACCTGCCGACGGCTGAAGGCCAGGAGCTGGCGGGTGAGCCCGGAGGCGCGCTCGCTGGCGCGGTGGACCTCGAGCAGGTCCGCGTGGTGCGGATCGCCCTCGGGCAGGTCCTCCAGCACCAGCGCGGTGTAGTTGCCGATGACCGTGAGCAGGTTGTTGAAGTCGTGCGCGACCCCGCCCGCCAGGCGGCCCACCGCCTCCATCTTCTGCGACTGGAACAGCTGCTCCTGGCTCTTGCGGAGGGCCTCCTCCGCGTGGCGCAGGTCGGCGAGGTAGGCGAACCCGTGGCTGGTCGCCGCCAGCACGCCATAGGCGATCGTGTTCCCGACCAGCTGGCTGAACGCGAGGCGCGCCGCCAACCCGCCGAAGCCCAGCCCGGCGGGGCCCCACCCGGCGAGGTACCAGACCAGAGTGCTCACCAGCCCGTGGACCAGCCCGAGCACGGTGGCGGCGGCGGCGTGCCGGGCCAGACTGTGCCAGCGGCGTGCGTCGCGATGGGCGACCTCGGTCACCCGCCACACCAGGAGGAAGAAGGGGACCCACAGCCCCCACTGCAGCATCGCGGCTTCGATCCGCGCGGCCACGCCGGCGGGCGCGGGGCCGGAAGCAGACACCAGTGCCAGGGCCGCCATCGAGAACCCCAGCACGGCGATCGCCGCAAGGGCACGGATATCCATCGGGGTGCCCGCCGCGGGGGTGGCGGCGGGCTGGCCGGAGGGCGCCTGAGTGTCCATGTCCCCGTTTTCGGCGGGAATGGGGCCCGGCTTGAGCGGGCGGTCAGCCCTCGTCGGGGAAGGTGGCGGGAACGGCCGCCGCCGCCGCGACCAGCGCCTGCGCCGCGCCGGCGAAGGGCACCAGCTCGGCGAGGATCCCCTTGGTGAGCTTCAGCTTGCCCGTCATGAGGGCGAGCAGGGGCGGGGCGCCACCGGTGAGCACCGCACGCCAGGTCCCCACGCTTCCGCTCAGGACGTAGCGCGCCGCGTCCTCGTCTGCCGCGCTGGCGGCGCGGCCGACGCGGCACTCCCCATGCCACAGGTCGAGCCATGCCCGGAGGGGCTCGGCCCCGCCGTCGGCGAGCATGCAGAGCACCACTGCACCTTCCCACCCCGCCGCGGCCGCGCGGTAGGCCTCGGTCCCGTTCAGGCGTTCGGCGCAGGCCTCCGCCCAGCCATCGGAAAAGATGAGGACGGGCGCGGTCATGCCCGGGGCCACTGCTGGGTGACGCAATGGAAGCTGCCGAGGCCCCAGACCAGGTCTCGGGAGTCAAGCACCACGACCCGGCGACCGGGGAAGCAGCGGGCCAGCACCTCGCGCGCCTGCGCATCGGTCTGCGGGTGGTAGCCCGGCATCAGCACCAGCTCGTTGGCGATGTAGAAGTTGGCGTAGCTGGCCGGCAGCCGCTGCCCGTCGTGATGCATTGCGGGGGGCATCGGCAGGGTGAGGATGCGGAACGGCCGGCCGTCCTGGTCGGTCATGCCCCGGAGCCGGTCCAGGTTCTCGCGCAGCGGGGCGTAGTTGGCGTCCCGGGGGTCTTCCTCCACCACCGTGACGATGGTCTGCTCGTCGGTGAAGCGGGTGAGGTCGTCCACGTGGCCGTCGGTATCGTCGCCCTCGATCCCGTCACCCAGCCACAGCACCTTCCGGACGCCGAGGTAGTCGCGCAGGGACTGCTCGATCTGCCCCCGGGAGAGCCCCGGATTGCGGTTGGGGTTGAGCAGGCAGCTCTCGGTGGTGAGCAGGGTGCCGCGGCCGTTCACGTCGAGGCTGCCCCCCTCCATCACGATCCCCGGATGGAAGACCCGCAGCTTGAAGTGGGCCCCGATCCGGGTGGGGATGACGTCGTCGGCATCGAAGGGCGGGTACTTCCCGCCCCAGGCGTTGTAGCCCCAGTCCACGATCGCCTGCTCCCGCCGCCCCGAGGCCGTCTCCCGCTGCACGAAGCAGGGCCCGTGGTCCCGGCACCAGGCGTCGTTGGTCGGGTTGTGGTGCAGGAAGACCCGGGCGCCCTTCGGCGCGGGAGTTGTTCCCGCCGCCCCGAGATCGCGGGCCGGCACGCCGGCGCCGGCCAGGCGCTCGGTGACCTCCGCCGCCATGACCGGTCCGCTGACGTTGATGTGCACCTCCTCGACCCCCGCGAGCTCCCGCACCAGTGCGGCGAAGACCGCGGGGACCGGCTCGAACTTGCCCGGCCACGAGGACTCGCGGTGGGGCCAGCTCAGCCAGGTGCCTCGATGGGGTGCCCACTCGGCGGGCATGTGATAGCCGAGGGAGGCAGGGGTGGGCTCGGTCATGGGTCCTGAGGGTCGAGGAAGTGGGGCGGAAAGGTCGGCAGGGCAGGGTCGGCGGGCAAGTCAGCGCTCCTGGCTGCAGGCCTGTTGTTGACGGATCGCCACAGATTGGCGAGTGCGCACCCGATGTCGCGACCAGGTCGCGTGACGTATCCGCATGTCGATCAAGGCCTTGATGGCATGTGTGGGGGCCATCTGGCGTGACACTGACGGCGAAGCGTTTCGGTACGGCTCATGCATTCATGAATTGTTTATCCCCCTTGGACGCCGGGCCGTGCCGGCGACCGGGACTCAGGTGACAACTCAGGCGCTCTGCCCCCCCCGTGATGCCGGAGGATGAATGCTGTTGCTGCGACACCCTCGTGCCCTCCTGCTGGCCGCTGCCAGCGCGTTGTTCCTGGCCGGTTGCAGCAGTGACACGACCGACCCGACCGCGGGGGGGGCGCCGGTTCCGGGCACCTCCGCGCTGCGCGGCAGCGCGGCGGACCTCGGCAAGGCCATCTTCTTCGACCAGAACCTCTCGCTCCGGCGCAACCAGTCGTGCTCCAGCTGCCACGATCCGGCGTGGGGCTTCTCCTCGCCGAACGAGAACATCAACCGGAACGGGTCCGTGATGTTCGGCACGATCCGCGACCGGTTCGGCAACCGCAAGCCGCCCAGCGCCGCCTACGCGACGCAGGCGCCGGTGCTGTTCTTCGACCCCGACGACGAGACCTATGTCGGGGGCAATTTCTGGGACGGCCGGGCGACCGGCGCGCGGCTCGGGGTGCCGGCGGCGGAGCAGGCGCTGGGCCCGTTCGTGAACCCGGTAGAGCAGGGCCTGCCGGACCGGGCCTGCGCCGTGTACCGCGCCGCCTTCGGCCGCTACCGCGGCCTGTACCGGCAGACCTGGGGCGCGGATGTGGACCGCATCCGCTTCCCCCTCCACACCGATCAGCTGTGCGAGAAGGAGGGGAGCGTCATCCCGATCCCGCCCGAGGACCGGGCGCGGCTGGACCGGGAGTACGATCACATCGGCCTGTCGGTGGCGGCGTTCGAGAACTCGGCCGAGGTGAACGGCTTCAGCTCCAAGCATGATGCGGTGCTGGCCGGCAACGCCAGCTTCAGCCCGCTCGAGGCGGAGGGCTTCGCGCTGTATGTCGGCAAGGCCAACTGTGCCGCCTGCCACCCCAACGACGGGGCCCGGGCGCTGTTCACCGATTACACCTACGACAACATCGGCGTGCCGGCCAACCCGCGGAACCCCGAGCTGCTCAGGAATCCGTCGTTCCGCGACCTTGGCGTGGGCGGGTTCTTCGGTGAGGCCGGCGAGTACGGCAAGATGAAGGTCCCGACGCTGCGCAACCTCGACCGGCGGGGCACGCCAAACGGGGTGAAGAGCTACATGCACAACGGGGCCTTCAAGTCACTGGAACAGGTGGTGCACTTCTACAATACCCGCGACGTCCTGCCCGACTGTGCGGCGACGCCCTCCCCCCGCTTCGGCGTGAACTGCTGGCCCGCGCCGGAGGTGCTGGAGAACGTGAACGGCGATGAGCTGGGGAACCTCGGGATGACGCCGCACGAGGAACGGGCGCTGGTGGCCTACCTGCGCACCCTGAGCGACGGCTGGAACCGCACCAACTGAGGCGGGGCCGGCGGCCCTCCCGCGGGAGGGGCCGCCGGGACGGGGAGGTCAGTCGATGTAGCGCCGGGTGAGGTCGCCGTAGGACTCCACCCGGCGGTCCCGGAGGAAGGGCCAGTGGGTCCGCGCGAAGTCCACCTTCCGCGTGTCCACCGGCACCACGAGGATCTCCTCGTCCGCGCCGGCCCGGGCGAGGATCTCGCCGTTGGGCGCGCAGACGAAGCTCCCGCCCCAGAACTCGATCCCCTCGTTGGGACCGGGCTCGCGCCCCACCCGGTTCACCGCCGCCACATACACTCCGTTGGCGATGGCGTGGCTGCGCTGGATGGTCTCCCAGGAGGCCTGCTGCGCCGCGCCGTACTCCGCCTTCTCCGGCACCAACCACCCGATGGCCGTCGGATAGAACAGGAACTGGGCCCCGGTCAGCGCGGTCAGCCGGGCCGCCTCGGGGTACCACTGGTCCCAGCAGATGAGCACGCCCGCCTTGCCGAAGCGCGTGTCCCAGGAGCGGTAGCCCAGGTCGCCCGGGGTGAAGTAGAACTTCTCGTAGAAGTGCGGGTCGTCGGGGATGTGCATCTTGCGGTACTTGCCGAGGTAGCTGCCATCGGCGTCCAGCACCGCGGTGGTGTTGTGGTAGAGCCCCTCCGCCCGCTTCTCGAACAGGGAGGCGATGATCACCACCCCGAGTTCGCGCGCCAGGGACCCCAGTTGGTCGGTGCTCGGGCCGGGGATCGGCTCGGCCAGCTGGAAGAACTGGTGGTCCTCGGTCTGGCAGAAGTAGTAGCTGCGGAACAGTTCCGGGAGGCAGATCACCTGGGCGCCGCGGGCGGCGGCCTCGCGGACCCGGGCCACGGCGGTGGCGAAGTTCTGCGCCGGATCGGCCGTCATCCGCATCTGGACCAGGCCGAGGGTGACCTGGGAGGGGAGGGGAGTGGTCATGGCGGGGTAAGATAGGCCCGCCAACCCTGAAGGGGAGCCCCGCCGCCGGCTCGGGGCCCGGCGCCGCCCCGCACCTGAAGCGCTCTTCATGCGCGAATGACGCGCTGGACGCAATATGGAGTGGGTGGCGGGGCGAGCGGCCCCGTCCTCCTCCCATCCATCGACGCCTGGACGCCCCGCGACGTGATCCCTCATCCGCCGTTTGCCAGCCAATTGACCCTCGAGGAGGAGCTGGCCCGTTTCGAGCGGCTGAAGCCACGCCTGCGGGACGTGTGGCAACTGCTGGCGGCGGATGACGACGCGCCGTGCACCACGGTGGTGGTGCCCTCCCTCACCCTCGACCAGCGGGAACTCACCCAGCTGGAGGGCGCCCCGTACTACGAGGAGCGGCTGCTCTTCCTGCTGATCCGGCTGCGCAATCCGCGCTCCCACGTGGTGTACGTGACCTCGCAGCCGGTGCACCCGCTCATCCTCGACTACCTGCTCAACCTGATGCTCGGCGTGCCGGCCAGCCATGCGCGCAACCGGCTCACGATGCTCTGCGCCTACGACGCCTCCCCCCGGTCGCTCACCGAGAAGATCCTGGAGCGGCCCCGGCTCATCGAGCGCATCCGCTGCGCCATTCCTGATCCCGCCCGGGCCTACCTCTCGGTGTTCACCGCCACCCCGCTGGAGCGGAAGCTCGCGGTGCTGCTCGGGATCCCGCTCAACGGGGCGGACCCGGCACTGGCGCCGCTCGGCAGCAAGTCGGGGAACCGCCGGGTCTTCCGGGAGGCGGGCCTGGCGTTCCCCGACGGGTTCGAGGACCTGCGGCACGAGCGCGACGTGCTCGACGCGCTGGAGGCGCTGCGCGGCCGGCGGCCGGAGCTGCGCCGGGCGGTGATCAAGCTCAACGAGGGGTTCTCCGGCAGCGGCAACGCCGTCTTCCGCTATCCGATCGCCACCGACCGGCCCGCGCTGGAGCGGGCCTTCCGCCGGGTGAACTTCGTGGGGCCGGGGGAGCGGCGGGAGCGGTACTTCGCGAAGTTCCGCGAGATGGGGGGCGTGGTCGAGGAGTTCATCGAGGGCGGCGAGGTGCGCTCGCCGAGCGCGCAGCTCCGCACCGGCCCCGACGGCGAGGTCCTGTCGCTCTCCACCCACGACCAGATCCTCGACGACGGGTCGGGCCAGATCTTCCTCGGCTGCCGGTTCCCGGCAGATGATGGCTACCGGATGGCGGTGCAGGAGGCGGGCGAACGGGTGGGCCGGGTGCTCGCCGTGCACGGTGTCGTGAGCCGCTACGGGGTGGATTTCATCGCCCGGCGGCGCGAGCCCGGGGCGCCGTGGGAGGTCTACGCCATCGAGATCAACCTGCGCCTCGGCGGGACCACCCACCCGTTCCTGGCGCTGCGGTTCCTGTGTGGCGGCGCCCTCGATCCGGCGACCGGTCTGTACCGCTCCGAGAGCGGCCGGATGAAGTGCTACCGGGCGACCGACAACCTGCACGCGCGGCGGTACCACGGCCTGCTGCCGGAGGACCTGATCGAGATCGTCACGATCAACCAGCTCAACTTCAGCCATCGTACCGAGACCGGGGTGCTGTTCCACATGATCGGGGCGTTGTCGCAGTTCGGGAAGCTGGGGCTCACCGCCATCGGGAGCAGCCACGAGGAAGCGGACGAGCTGTACCAGCGCACCCTCTCGGTGCTGCACGCGGAGACCCGCTACGGCTGAGCGGGCCGCGCGCGCTCAGCGCGGGCCCGGGACGAGCTCCAGGCGGGCGGTGCCGGCGCCGGCGGGCCAGCCGAGGCAGGCCGCCTGGCCCTGCCGGGTGTGGTCGAGGTCCTTCTCCGACTTGGCCACCGTCACGATCGGGTAGTCCCACACCGTCGCCGCCGGCTCGGCGGTGATCTCCATCGGGCCGGCGTAGCTCACCTCCACCGAGAAGGCCCCCTCGGGGCCCACCACGGCGGGGTGCCAGCGGTACTCCGCCACGAGCCCGCCCCCCTGGCGGAAGCGGTAGGTCTTCTCGAACACCGGCACGCCCGCCTCCACCGCGCGGAAGGTCACCGCCACCTGGCCGGGGCCGTCGGGGGCGACCTCCATCTGGAGCGGCAGCCCCGCGACGGTCCACGTGGGATCGTAGTCGCCCCGCTCGAACATCCCCCGGTCCAGCTGCAGGTCGAGGCCGCGCTCGCGCAGCAGCGCGCGCGGTTCGGGGTCCACCGGCGGCAGCTCGTTCCGCCGCATGCTGGGCTCCTGGGTGTCCACGGCGGGGGTGCCGGTCTCGACGTGGTGGCTCACCCGCGCCCCGCCTTCGGCCGCGGGCTCGTGATAGGCCTCGCGGCGGCGGGTGAGGGTGTTGGCGTAGTTGATCCGGTAGGGGAAGACGGTGTACTCCTCGATCACCCCGCCGCGCGCCGGGCTCAACAGGGCGGAGAAGGTGGCGTCGTGCAGCCACAGCTCGTCGTGCCCGTCGGCGTCCAGGTCGAGGACCTCCCAGGCCAGGCCCTCACCGGCCCGCAGCTCTTCCTCCGCGGCGGCCAGCTCGGCCCACAGCGCGTCGCGCAGGTGGGGCAGGTAGAGCCCGCCGAAGACCCCGTGCCAGTAGGCGTCGTTGCACTGCGCCCGGCCGATCGCGCGCCGCGCGGCGGGCGGGTCGCCGGCGGCCCGGCACAGCCGGGACAGGGTGCACATCTTCTTGTGCATCCGGTTGGCCTCGGGGTACTTCACCAGGAAGTGGCGCCAGTGGCCGCCCCGGACCAGCGCCCCGTCCGGCCCGGCGAGGCGCTCCTCGCCCAGCTCCCGCTCCAGCGCATGCAGCCGGCGGGCCGCCGGCGCCGGGAGGGCCCAGCCCTCCATCTCCCGGTAGGAGGCGGTGGGCAGGTAGGCCAGCCCGCCCGGGGGCACCGCCCGCCGCGCCTCCGCCAGGGTGGTGAGCAGCACCTCGCCGCCGTCGATCAGCGCCGAGAGCGTGGTGAGGAACTCGTCCAGCCAGCCGCGCTGGTACACCCACTCGTGGGTGCCGGGCCAGCCGCCGAACTTCTCGCCGTCGTCGGCGAAGACCGCGAGCGGCTGCCCCCGCGCGGCGAGGTTGCGGAGGTGCTCCGCGGTCTCCGCCGGGGGGCGGAAGGGGATCTGGTAGCGCAGCCGCTCGTCGATCGGGAAGAGAGTGAGCCGGCGGCCGTCGTGTTCCGTCTGCCAGGGGACGTGCAGCTCCTCGCGGCGGAAGCCGGAGGCGAGGAAGTGCCGGTCGTCCACCAGCGCGAAGGTGATCCCGGCGTCGGCCAGGTCGCCGGCGAGGTCCGGTTCCCACACCCGTTCGGTGAGCCACAGCCCCTCGGCGTTCACCCCGAAGCGATGGGCGATCGCCTCCCGGAGCCACGCCACCTGCTCCACCCGGTCGGCGCGGGGGAGCGCGGCCAGCACCGGCTCGTACATCCCGGCGGCGAGCAGTTCCACCTTGCCGTCCGTGGCCAGCCGGCCGAGCCGGTCGAGGTACTCGTGGTCGTGCCGGTCGAGCCACTCCAGCAGCGGGCCCGACAGGTGCAGGGTCACCGGGAGGAAGCCGCGCTCGTCGACCTTCTCGAGCAGGGGGCGATAGACGTCGCGCAGGTGCTGCTCGAAGACCGAGTCGAAGTTGCCCACCGGCTGGTGCAGGTGGACGCCGAAGACGAACCGGATGGGCTGGGGCATGCTCGTAACCTAGGCCGGTGCCCCGGGGAGGAAAGGCCCGCGTTGAGCCGGGCCGCGGCGCTGGCTATCGTTCCCGCGCGTGGATGCCGGCCCCGCCCGCCACGCCTCCGCTCCCGCACTCCTCCCCGAGGCCCGCGTGTTCTCCTCCCTTGTGACGCTGCTGGCCATCCCGGCCCTGCTCCATGCCCCGCCGGTGGCCCGCCCCGCCGCCCCGCCCGACCTCACGGCGGCGCGGGCGCTGGTGGAGCGAGTGGTACCGGGGCGGAGCCGGGACTTCGTCCTCGAACCGCTGGCGGCGTCGGACGGGCACGACGCCTTCGAGGTCGAGAGCCGGGGCCGGCAGGTCGTCCTGCGGGGGACCAGCGGGGTGGCGCTGGCCTCGGCGCTTGACTGGTACCTGGAGCAGGTGGCGCGGGTGCTGGTGGACCTGCCGCTCCGGCCGATCCGGCTCCCGGCGCGGCTGCCGGCCGTCCCGGCGCCGCACCGCGCCGAGTCGCCGTATGCGCTGCGGTACTTCTTCAACTACTGCACCTTCTCCTACAGCATGGCGTGGTGGGACTGGGCCGACTGGGAGAAGATGATCGACTGGATGGCGCTCAAGGGGATCAACATGCCCCTGGCCGCCACCGGGCAGGAGGGCACCTGGCGGCTGGTGCTGCGCGACCTCGGCTTCAGCGACGCGCAGATCGGCGACTTCCTGGTGGGGCCGGCCTACCTGCCGTGGGGCTGGATGGGGAATATCGACGGGCTGGGCGGTCCGCTCCCCGCCAGCTGGATCGACGGCCACGTGGGGCTGGAGCGGCAGATCCTCGCCCGGGAGCGCGCCCTGGGGATGACCCCGGTGCTCCAGGGCTTCACCGGGCACGTCCCGGCCTCGATCACCGAGGTCTTCCCTGGCGCCAGGATCCACCAGACCGGCGACTGGTCCGCCGGCTTCTCCGGCACCTGGTTCCTCGACCCGCTCGATCCGCTGTTCCAGCGCATCGGGCGGCGGTTCATCGAGCGCCAGGCGGAGCTCTACGGGACCGACCACTACTACGCCGCCGACAGCTTCAACGAGATCGACCCGCCCTCGAACGATTCCAGCTTCCTCGCGGGCATGGGGCAGGCCGTCTACTCGGCGATGCACGCGGCCGACAGCTCCGCCATCTGGGTGCTGCAGGGCTGGTTCCTCTACTACCAGGCGAAGTTCTGGCAGGAGCCGCAGGCGCGCGCGCTGCTCGGCGCGGTCCCCGACGACCGGATGGTGGTGCTGGACCTCTGGGGGGACCGGCACCCGGTCTGGGCCCGGCGGCAGGCGTTCTATGGCAAGCCGTGGATCTGGAACGTGCTGTACAACTTCGGCGGCAAGGTCACGCTGAACGGGGACCTGCCGACCATCGCCGCCAACCTCGACACCATGCTCCGCAGCCCGGCGCACGGGAAGCTGCGCGGTCTCGGCATGATGATGGAGGGCCTCGGCACCAACCCCATCGTGCCCGACTTCGTGATGGACATGACCTGGCGGCGCGAGGTGCCCGCCCTGGACGCGTGGGCGGCCGATTACGTGACCCGCCGCTACGGCGTCGACGTGCCGGCCGCTCGCGCCGCCTGGCGCATTCTCCTCGCCACGGCGTACCGGTCCCCGGCGCAGACCGGCACCTTCCTGGCCGAGCGGCCGGGATTCTACCGGCGGGGGGTCGCCTACCGGAGCGAGCCCAACCCGCCGTATGACACCCGCCAACTGGCCGTGGCGCTGGACTCGCTGCTCGCGGCCGCCCCCCAGCTGGGGGCGCGGGACGCCTACCGCTACGACGTGGTAAACCTGACCCGCCAGCTGCTGGGCCAGCTGGGCCTGCCGCTGGTCGGCGCGGTGGAGGCGGCGGCTGCCGGGCGCGACCCCGCCGCGCTCCGCACGGCGGAGGCCGCGGTCGAGGGCCTGCTGCAGGACCTGGACGACCTGGTCGGCACCCGGGAGGAGTTCCTGCTCGGGAGGTGGCTGCAGTCGGCCACGCGCTGGGGCACCACCGGGGAGGAGCGGGCGCTGTACGAGTGGAACGCCCGGAACCTGATCACCCTCTGGGGCCGGAAGTGCACCGAGGGGGAGAATGACGACCTGAATCTCTACGCCTTCAAGGAGTGGCAGGGGATGTTCCGGGGCTACTTCCTGGCCCGGTGGAAGGCGTTCTTCGCGGCGCTCAACCGGGCGGTGGCCCGGGGCGAATCCTTCGACCGCGCCCCGGTGGCCGCCGCGTCCTGCGAGTGGGAGCAGGCCTGGTCCATGGGCCATGAGGCATACCGGACCACCCCGGTGGGAGACCCAGTCGCCCTCGCGCGGCGGTTCCGGGAGCGGTACCGGGGCGCCATCGACCGGCTGGGCTCCTAGCCCCCCCGGGCGGGGCGCTCCGGGACGGGGCATGGAGGAATCCCCGATTTGGGGTAGATTCTGCCCGGGCTGCCCGCCCCTCCCGGCCTCGCCGGATCCCGTTTCCCCTCTTGCTCCGTCCGCCATGCACTTCGAGACCGTAGGCTGGCACAGCCCCCTGCTGGGCCGCGAGATGACCCTGCAGGTGATCGGCCATGCCGGCGCCCGCGTCCTCGTGTTCCCCACCAGCATGGGGACCTGGCGCGAGTGGCCCGACCGCCACATGCACGAGGTCCTGGCCGACCACCTGGAGCAGGGCTGGATCCAGCTCTTCTGCCTCGACCAGCCGCACAACGAGAACTGGGGCAACGAGGCCTGCGACGCCGGGCACCGTGCCTGGACCCACCTCCAGTACTATCGCTACGCCGCCGAGGAGGTGCTGCCGTTCTCCTCGTGGCGCAACCCCAATCCGTTCGTGATCACCACCGGCGCCAGCCTGGGCGCCAGCCACGCCATGGCCTTCGGGCTCAAGTACCCGGAGGCGGTGCGCCGGATCGTGGGGCTGAGCGGGCTGTACGACCTCACCCGGATGACCGGCGGCCATACCGACGACAACATGTACCAGGTCAACCCGATGCAGTTCATGGTGCATGAACACGACCCGGGGCGCCTCGAGGCCTTCCGCCGGCAGGACATCATCATCGCGATCGGCCGCGACGACCCGATGTTCCAGAACAACAGCGACTTCTCCGGCCTGCTGTGGCAGAAGGGGATCGGCAATGCGCTGCGGGTCTGGGACGGCTGGGCCCACGACTGGCCCTACTGGGAACAGATGATCCGGATCTACCTCCGGGGACACGACTGACCGCCGCCCCCGTGGGCGCGCGCTACCCGAGCCTGGACGACAGACTGCCATGACCAAGCGGGTCGGACTGCTGGTGGGCCGCGAGTGGAGCTTTCCGCCGGCCTTCATTGACGAGGTGAACCGCCGCCGGGCGGGGGTGACGGCGGAGATGGTCTCCATCGGCGCGGTGGCGATGGACCAGCCCTGCCCGTGGGACGTGATCGTGGACCGGATCTCCCACGAGGTTCCGTTCTACCGCACCTACCTCAAGCAGTGCGTGCTGCAGGGGGTGGCGGTGGTGAACAACCCGTTCATGTGGACCGCGGACGACAAGTTCTTCGGCGCGGCGCTGATCACCGCGAAGGGCGTGGTGAGCCCGAAGACCTGGATCCTGCCCAACAAGGAGTACATCCCGGGCATCGACCACCGCGAGAGCCTGCGCAACCTGCAGCTGGTGGACTGGGACCGGCTGGTGGCCGAGGTGGGGCTGCCCTGCGTGCTCAAGGATGCACACGGCGGCGGCTGGCGCGACGTGTACATCTGCCACTCGCGCGAGGACCTGCTCCGCGACTTCGACCAGTCGGGCCAGCTCAACATGGTGGTGCAGGAGTTCATCCGGTACCAGCAGTTCGTGCGCTGCCTCTGCATCGGCCAGGAGGAGATCCTAGTGATGGAGTGGGACCCGCGGCGCCGGGCTTACGGCCAGGACGACGATTTCCTCGCCCCCGAGCTGCGGGCCCGCATCGTCGCCGACTGCCGCACCATCGTGCGGACGCTTGGCTACGACATGAACTCGATCGAGTTCGCCGTGCGCGACGGCGTGCCCTACGCCATCGACTTCATGAACCCCGCGCCCGATATGGACATCTACTCCCTCGGCCCGAAGTACTTCGAGTGGGTGGTGACGCACATGGCGGACCTCGTCATCCGCCGGGCCGGCGAGGGCCGGCGCGCGGTGGACGACCTGGGCTGGGCCCGGCTCTTCGCCGGGAGCCGGCGGACCGCCTCATGACCGACGCGGTCCGGCACTACCACGACCTGCTGCAGGAGCCGGAGGTCGCCGAGGCGAGCCACGCGATGCTCGAGGACGAGCTGCGCCGGCGGCACCTGGTCTTCGGGGATCGCGCGCTGTGCACCGTGCTGCGGCCCCGGTTCCTGAGTCCCGGGCAGCATCGCGCCCTGGCGCGCGGCATGCGCGATCTGCTCGGCGCCTTCGCCACGGCGCACACCGCCGCCATGGCCGACCCGCTCCTCCGGGCCCAGTTCCGCCTGGCCGAGTGGGAGGAGCCGCTGGTGCTGGCGGACCCGGGATACGAGAGCCCGAGCCCCCACGGGCGGCTCGACTGCTTCGAGGACCCGGCCACCGGGCGGGTGATGCTCACCGAGTACAACGCCGAGACGCCGGCCGGCGCCGGCTACACCGACCGGCTCACCGAGGCCTTCGCGGCCATCCCGGTGATGCGGCGTTTCCGGCGCCGGTACGACATCCGCCCGCTGCCCGCCCGCCCCGGGGTGGCGACGGTGCTGCTCGACGCCTGGCGCGAGTTCTCCGGGGGCTGGAGCCGGCCCCGGATCGCGATCGTGGACTGGAACGATGTGCCCACGACGGCGGAGTTCGAGATCTTCCGCGACTACTTCGGCACGCTCGGGCTGGAGACGGTGATCGTGGACCCCCGGGCCCTGGAGTACCGCGGTGGGCGGCTCTACGCCGGCGACGGGCCGGTGGACCTGATCTACAAGCGGGTGCTGATCAACGAACTGGTGGAGCGGGGCGGGGTGGACCACCCGATGGTGCGGGCGGTGCGCGACCGCGCCGTCTGCATGCTGAATCCCTTCCGCTGCAAGCTGCTGCACAAGAAGGCCAGCCTCGCGGTGCTGTCGGACGAGCGCAACGCACGGCTCTTCACCGCGGCGCAGCGGCACGTCATTGCGGCCCACATTCCGTGGACCCGCGTGGTCGAAGCACGGCACACCGTCTACCGCGACGAGCGGGTGGACCTGCTGCCCTGGCTGGAGGACCAGCAGGCCACCATGGTCCTCAAGCCCAACGACGACTACGGCGGCGCCGGGGTGGTGCTGGGGTGGACGGTCAGCCCGGCGGAGTGGCGGGCGGCGCTGGCCCGGGCGGTGGAGACGCCGCACATCGTGCAGGAGCGAGTGGGGATTCCCTCCGAACCCTACCCCAGCTGGGCCGATGGCCGGGTGCACCTGCTCGACCGGATGCTCGACACCGCGCCGTTCGTGCTGCACGGCGCCGCCATGGACGGCTGCCTCACCCGGCTCTCGACCGCGGCCCTGCTCAACGTGACCGCCGGGGGCGGCAGCACCGTGCCGGTCTTCGTGGTCGAGCCGCGGGACCCCTGAGCGGGGCCGGCCCCGGCCGGCCCCCGTCACCCTCATCCCCGAGTCGTGGATGAAAGCGCCCAGCCTGACGCTTGGAGTGGAGGAGGAGTACCAGATCGTGGACCCGGTCAGCCGGGAGCTGCGGTCGTACATCACCGAGATCCTCAAGGAGGACTCGGTGGTGCTGGGCGAGGTGAAGCCGGAGCTGCACCAGTCCATGGTCGAGGTGGGCACCCGGGTCTGCCACCACCCCGCCGAGGTGCGGAGCGAACTGGTCCGGCTGCGGCGGCTGGTGATGGAGCTGGCGGGGAAGCAGGGGCTGCAGGTGATCGCCGCGGGGAGCCACCCCTTCTCCTCCTGGCTGGAGCAGCAGATCACCCCGCTCGACCGCTACCTCGGGGTGCGGGAGGACCTGCAGGAGCTGGCCCAGCGGCTGCTGATCTTCGGGACCCACGTGCACATCGGGATCGAGGACCGGGAGTTCCTGATCGACGCCATGAACACGGTGCGCTACCTGCTGCCCCACGTGCTGGCGCTCTCCACCAGTTCCCCCTTCTGGATGGGCCGGGCCACCGGGCTCAAGAGCTACCGCAGCATCGTGTTCCGCGACTTTCCCCGGACCGGCATCCCGCGGACGCTGCAGTCCTGGTCGGAGTTCGAGGGGCTGGTGAACACGATGGTCGCCACCAACTGCATCCCCAACGCCTCCAAGATCTGGTGGGACGTCCGGCCCAGCTGGAGCTATCCCACCCTCGAGTTCCGGATCTGCGACGTCTGCACCCGGGTGGACGAGGCGGTCTGCATCGCGGCGATCTTCCAGGCGATCATCGCCAAGCTGTGGAAGCTCCGGCGCGACAACCTGACCTTCCGGCTCTATCCGGCGGCGCTGATCGAGGAGAACAAGTGGCGGGCGATCCGCTACGGACTCGACGGCCGGCTGATCGACTTCGGCAAGAGTCAGGAGCAACCGGCCCGGGAGCTGATCCGGGAGCTGATCGAGTGGTTCATCGCCGACGTGGTGGACGAACTGGGGACCCGGAAGGAGGTGGAGTACGCCTTCCGGATCCTGGAGGAGGGCACCAGCGCCGACCGGCAGATCGAGACCTTCCGCCGCACCGGCGACATGAAGGCGGTGGTGGACCACCTGGTCCGGGAGACCGCCGACGGGGTGATCTGAGGGCCACCCGAAGGGCCCCGGCCGGGAACTTCTGGGGGGCTGGCGCGGTTGTTGCCCTAGTGTGAAGGGATCGAGCGACCGCCTTCATCATGCACTTCGGGACCGGAAACGATACTTTCCCCGTATGCCACAGCTCCCCGAGCGGCCCGTTATCGGGCTGACCACCCAGACCCTGCACTCGATTGACGGGATCCCTGCCGGGCTGCCCGAGTCCTGGGTGATGAACCAGCGCTACTTCCTCGCCGCCACCTCGGTGGGGGCGGTCCCGTGGATGATCCCGCTGCTGGACGATGACGAGGCCACGCTCTACGAGATCTACCGCCGGCTGGACGGGATCCTGATCCCGGGCGGCGTGGACATGGACCCCGCGACCTTCGGGGAGGAGCGGCACCCCAAGTGCGGCGCCGTGGACCCGGCCCGGGACCGGGTGGAGCTGCAGTTGACCCGCTGGGCGATCGAGGACCGCAAGCCGGTCCTGGGGCTCTGCCGGGGCATCCAGGTGATCAACGTGGCGATGGGCGGCACCCTGTACCAGGACATCGCCGAGCAGGTGCCCGAGGCCATCAAGCACGACTACTTCCCGACCGCCGGGTTCGAGCGGGACCACCTGGCCCACGAGGTGACCCTCGCCCACGGCAGCCGGCTGCGCACCGTGATGGAGCGGCCCACCCTGACGGTCAACAGCATGCACCACCAGGCGATCAAGCGCCTGGCCACGGGGCTGGTCTCCAGCGCCACGGCGCCGGACGGGCTGATCGAGGCGGTGGAACTGCCGTCGGATCACTTCATGGTGGGCGTGCAGTGGCATCCCGAGGTCTTCGAGCTGACCGACCCGCACACCCGGCACCTGTTCCATGAGTTCATCGCCGCCGCGCAGGGCTGGCGGCGGGCGCACCTGGGCTGATCCTCAGCCGGTGACGAATCCGAGGCGGTAGGCGAGGGGCGCGAGGGCGCCGTCGCCTGCCGCCTCCTGCTGCCAGACCCGGTAGAACGCCGACTGCACGTCGAAGGGCACCGCCTGGTCGAGGTGCTCCAGCAGGGTCAGCAGGTCCCGCACGGCGGCGAGCGCCGCCTCCCCCCGGTCCTCCGCCAGTCCCCGTACCCGCCGGAGCAGCGCCTGCCGCAGCAGCGGGCGGAGCTCCTCGCCGGCATCGAGCGCGGCCCGTTCCTCGGGGGCCAGCAGCCGGGCCAGCGCTTCGCCCCGGACGGCGGTGGCGAGGGCGGTGCGCTGGCGCTCGGGCAGGTCGCCCAGGGAGAGCGTCGCCTGGGGACCGTCGGGCCGCACCCGGATGCGGACCTGCACCTCGAGCCCGGTGTGGCGCACCTCGGCCGCGAGCGGGTAGGCCCGGCCCGAGTGCCGGTCGGTGAGGGTGAGCTCGGGATCGGCGCCCTCCAGCGACCAGGCGGGGCTCCACGCGGCCGCCGGTGCCAGGTGGCGCGCCGCGATCAGGCCGGCGCCGATGCGGAGCGGGGGGAAGAGGTGGGGCCGGGCCCGGTGGTAGTAGATCTCCCGCCCGCTCCCGAGGGTGCGGGCGTTGCTCTCCGCTCCCGCCAGCCGGGTGGCGAATCCCTCCTCGAGGGCGGCCCCCTCCGCGCCCGCCAGGACCGCCACCCGTGCGGCGTAGCGCAGGACCTGCACCGCCTCCAGTCCGGCGATGTCGTCGAAGAACCAGGCGCAGCTGGTGAGCGTCCGCAGCGCCCCGCGCTCCAGCTCCAGCAGCTCGGCCGCGCGCACCTGGGCGTCGTGGTCCAGCCCGGGGCGCAGCGCGTCGAGGGCGTAGGCCCGGGTGGCGTCGGGACCACCGCCCAGCGCCCCGCCGTAGCCGGCGAGGGCGGCGGCGGCGTCGGTGAACAGGGCCGGCGCCTCACGGTCGTAGCGCAGGTGCACCTGGGTGGTCAGCCAGCGCACCGCCTCGCGCAGCGGGGCCCGCCAGCGCTGGTGGGTGGGCGGGTCGTGCGACATGCGGCAGCCGCAGTCGCTGCGCCACCGCTCGACGCCGTGGCTGCAGCTCCAGGCGCTGGGCGCCACCAACCTGGTCTCGTGGTGCGCCCCCTCGCGCGCCAGGAAGCTGGCGAAGTTCTCCACCGTGACGCCGGTCCGGGTCCGCACCCGCTCGAGCATGGCGGCCAGGGCCATCTCGCCGAAGCGATGGTGGTGGCCGTAGGTCTCCCCGTCGGTGGCCACGGAGACCAGCGCCGGCGGGGTGCCCTCGGGCCGCACCGCCAGCATGCGCGCGCTCCAGGCCTCGCCATCCCGCACCAGCGGCCCGAAGGCCACGTCGTGCGAGATCGGTCCGTCATAGACGAACACGGCGATGCTGCGCCCTCCCGCGGTCCGCACCAGGCCGGGGAGCCCTCCGGGAGGGGCCGCGTCCACCTGGGTCGGCGCCAGGATGGTGAACCGGATCCCCGCCTGCGCCAGCACGTCCAGCGTCTCCTCGTCCACCGCCGTCTCGGGGAGCCACATCCCCGCCGGCTCGCGGCCGAAGCGGCGCCGGAAGTCCGCGATGCCCCAGCGGACCTCGGTGACCTTTTCGCGCCGGGAGGAGAGCGGCAGGATGGCGTGGTGGTAGGGCATCGCCACCGCGTTGCCGTGACCGAGGCGGGCGGCACTGGCACGGTCCGCCGCGAGCAGCAGCTGGTAGGTGTCGGGGGCGGCGTGCTCCAGCCATTCGAGCAGCGTGGGACCGACGTTGAAGCTCAGCCACTCATACAGGTTGACGATGCGGGCGATCCGCCCGCCCGCGCCGGGCAGCCGCGCCGCGCCGACGGTGCGGTAGCACTCCTGCTCGATGCGATCGTTCCAGTCGTGCGCCGGGGCGGCGGTGGGGTCGGCCACGACCTCGTCCAGCCACGGGTCCTCCCGCGGCGGCTGGTAGAAGTGGCCGTGGACGACGATGGAGCGGGCGGGGGTCACGCGGAGGCTTGGCCCGCCAGCACCCGGGCGACGGTATCGAGCACATCGGGGAAGACGTGGTCCCGGCGCCACTGCTCCGCGGCGAGCGCCTGGGCGGCGGGGCCGCCCGCCGTGCCCTGTTCCAGCGCGTCGAGGAACGCCTCGGCGTCGGCGCAATGCTCGGTGAAGCGCTTGATGGCGTAGTCGGTCACCGCGCCGGTGGAGATGATGAACTGCCAGTCGCTGCTCATGGCGAGCAGCATCGCCCGCGCGGCCTGGGCCAGCACCGGGCGGCTGGCCTCGTCCCGGAGGCCGGCGGGCGCCGCGGCCCAGAACCGCTCCTCGAGGCGCCACAGCCGCGGCCAGGTCCAGGCGGTCTCGTTGTTGAGCCACATGCTGAAGTCGCCGTTGGCGCCCCAGCTGCCGGTGGTCAGGTGGATCGCCCGCTCGCTGGTGCCGCGTTCCAGGTGCCCGCTCGCGGTCACCGGGCGGACCGCCGGGTACCCCCGCACCGCGCGGTAGACCTGGGCGAGGAACTCCACCCCCTCGAACCACCAGTGGCCGAACAGCTCGGTATCGAACGGTACCGCCACCAGGTCCTCGGCCGCGCGCTTCCCGGGGCGCTCGCTCAGCTGGCCCAGCAGCGACGCGAAGTGCCGCCCGTGGGCGCCCGCCCGCTCCACGGCGCGATCGGGATGGTACGACTCCTTGGCGCCCAGGTCGGAGCCGGGGGCGCTCACCCGCCAGTACCGGAGCCCGCCGGGCCAGCGGATCTTGTGGAACTCGAGGTACCACTCGTCGCCGGGGTAGCCCTCCTGCCGGCTCCAGACCTGGCGGCTCGCCACCGGGTCCCGGGCGAAGGCGTGCACCGTCGTGGGGCCGGCGGTGCCGGCCACGCGGTAGGCCTCGTAGGGGGTGTTGGGTGTCGCCGCCTCGGCCGCGGCGCGGGCGGCACGGCGCTGGGCTGCGTCGGCCAGCTTCCCCTCCACCTCCATGCGCCACTCGCCCCAGTCGGCCCCGTAGAACCGGAAGGCCTGGCCGGCGGCGGCCAGGTGGCTGTCCACGAAGAAGTAGCGGAACCCCGCCTCTTCCACGTGCACCTCGATCCCGGAGCGCACCCGCGGGTTGGGTGCCTCGGGGAGCGGCGCCCAGTGGCCCTCCGGCCGGTAGGCGCACTCGGGGAGCCACAGCCCCGCCGGCGCCCGGCCGAAGATGCGGCGGTGTTCGGCGTGCCCGAGGAGCAGCTGCAGCCGGATGCTCTCGTCCCGGGCCAGCAGCGGCAGGAAGCCGTGGGTGGCCCCGCACGAGATCAGTTCGATGCGCCCCGCCTCCGCGTGGCGGCGGAAGGCCCGGGCCAGGTTGCGCTCCTCGGCGCGAAACCGGTGCCGCAGGCCGAGCAGGTGCGCCTTCCAGAAGTCGGCGAGCGGGATCAGGTGCGCGTCGCCGGTCTCGGTGAGGGAGGCGGCCGCCTCCTCGCAGGCCTCCAGCCGCTGGGTGAAGTAGGCCTCCAGCTCGGCCCCGAAGTCGGGGCTCTCCAGCTGGTTGGCCAGGATCGGGGTGATCCCGATGGTGAGCGGCGCCGCCACCTCCTCCGTCGCGAGGCGCTCCAGCGCGTCGAGCAGCGGCAGGTAGGTGTCGATCGCCGCCTCGCAGATCCAGTCGCTGCCGTGGGGCCAGCGTCCGTGATTGAGGACGTAGGGCAGGTGGCTGTGCAGCGCGAGCACGAAGTCCATGGACGGGATTCCCCTAGGCGACCGGCGCCTGGCCGAGGATGCGCTCGTAGACGGCGAGGTACTTCTCGGCGGAGCGGTCCCAGGAGAAGTCCTTGCGCATCGCGTTGCGCATCATCTCCTCCCAGGCCGGGGGCACGTGGTAACGGTCCATCACGTGCCGCGCCACCCGCAGCAGGTCCTCGGAGCTGTACTCGTCGAACAGGAACCCGGAGTAGCCGTCCTCGATGGTGTCGGCCAGGCCGCCGACCCGCCGCGCCAGCGGCACGGCGCCGTAGCGCTCGGCCCGCAGCTGCGCCAGCCCGCAGGGCTCGTACAGCGAGGGCATGAGGTAGATGTCGGCCCCGGCCATCAGCCGGTGCTCCAGCCGCTCGGAGAAGCCCAGGTGCACGCTGATCCGGTCGGGCCAGCGCGACTCGTACATCTTGAGCAGCGCCTCGTAGCGCGGCTCCCCGGTGCCCAGGAAGATGAACTGGGCCTCGAGCATGAACAGGGAGTACTCCCCGGTGATCAGCTCCAGCCCCTTCTGGTGGGTCATCCGCGCGGTCATGGCGAACAGCGGGATCCGCCGCCGCTGCGGCAGCCCGAAGCTGCGCTGCAGCGCCGCCTTGCAGCGGGCCTTGCCGGCCAGGTCCTCGGCCGAGTAGGTGGCGGTGATGTGCGGGTCGTCGGCCGGGTCCCACTCGCCCATGTTGATGCCGTTGACGATCCCGGTGAAGCGGTCGCCCAGCCACAGGAACACGTCGTGCAGCCCGAAGCCGCCCACCGGGGTGCGCAGCTCGTGCGCGTGGGTGGGGCTCACCGTGGTCACCGCGTCGGCGAACTTGAGCCCGCCCTTGAGCAGGTTGACCTGGTCGTGCCACTCGAGGTACTGCCAGGTGAACAGCTCCCAGGGCAGCCCGATCTCGGGCATGGCGCCGGGCGCGTAGTGGCCCTGGAACCCGGCGTTGTGCACCGTGAGCACGGTCCGGATGCCACGGGCGAACTGCTGGTCATTGTGGTAGCTGCGCAGGTACACCGGCGCGAGCGCGGTGTGCCAGTCGTGGCAGTGGAGGATGCAGGGACTCCGGGTGACCCGGGGCAGCATCTCCAGCGCCGCGCGGGAGAAGAACGCCCAGCGCTGCAGGTTGTCCGGGTAGTCGGTCCCCGACTCGCCGTAGAGCCCCGCGCGGTCGAAGTAGGGATGCTCGATGCAGTAGATCCGGGGCTTGCCCGGCTCGATCGGCATCCGGAAGAGCCGGGCCTCCTCGCTCCGGGGCCCCACCTGGACGTGGAACGGCCCGGCCACCCGCTCCAGGCCCGGGGCGCCGCTCCGCACCGAGCGGTGCAGGGGGATGATCACCGCGGTGGGAATGCCCGCCGCGGCCTGGGTGGAGGCGAGGCCCGCCACCGCCTCCGCCAGGCCGCCGGTGCGCGCCAGCCAGCCGTACTCCGCCGCCAGGTGCACGATGCCGACCGGCTGGCCGTCGTGCACCAGCGTGCTGCCCTCGGGCAGCCGGTGCTCGCCCGTGTGGGAGGACTCAGATCGGCGGGACACTCGTGGGCATCTCCCCTCGCATCGCCGGCGCGTAGTAGCGGGTGACGTAGTCCTGCACCATCCGCCGGGCCGAGAAGTGCGCGCCGGCCTGGCGGAGCGCGTGCTTCATCCGGAACAGCCACTCGGTCGGCAGTCCGCGGGCGTCCCGCTTGTAGTACATGGGCACCACCTGCTGCTCCAGCAGGGTGTACAGGTGGTCCCCGTCGGTCGCGTCGGGGTCCTCGCTCCCCTGGGCCGACGGGATGGCCCACCCGTTCATCCCGTTATAGCCCTCCGCCCACCAGCCGTCGAGGGTGGAGAGCTGGGGCACCGCGTTGAGCCCCGCCTTCATTCCGCTGGTGCCGCAGGCCTCCAGCGGCACCCGGGGCAGGTTCATCCACAGGTCGACGCCCTGCACCAGGCGGTGGGCCAGGTGCATCTCGTAGTCCTCGATGAACGCCACCCGGCCCTCGAGCCGCGGGTCCCGGGTGAAGGCGTACACCTGCTGCAGCACCTCCTTGCCCGGCTGGTCCTCCGGGTGGGCCTTCCCGGCGAACACCAGCTGCACCGGCCGCCACGGGTTCACCAAGAGGGCCCGCAGCCGGTCGAAGTCGCTGAACAGGAGCGCCGCCCGCTTGTAGGTGGCGAACCGCCGCGCGAA
>CAZYIV010000010.1:0-64441 GCA_964647615.1 uncultured Gemmatimonadaceae bacterium
AGATCTACCTCGACGTGTACGCCAACGCACCGGAGGGCCGGGCGCGGCTGCTGGCGGAAACGCTCCAGACGATGGTCGTGGAGGCCGGGGCGGGGCTGGCCTGGGTCACCGTGCCGCCCGGCGCGCTGGAGCGGCTCGGAGCCACGGCGGACGACCTCGACGGCATCGTGGAGGTGCCCCGCAGCATTGCGGGGGTGCGCATGGCGCTCCTCTTCCGCGAGATTGCGGCGGGGCGGGTGAAGGTCTCCCTCCGCTCCGTGGGGGCCGTGGACGTGGCGAGCTTCGCCAAGCCGTTCGGCGGGGGCGGCCACACCAAGGCGGCGGGGCTGTCGGTCGAGGGTTCCATGGGCGAGGTGCAGGCCCGGGTCCTGACCGCCGCGCGTGAGTACCTTTCCGGGAACGGCAGCCGCTAGTCCCCGCAGCCCCCGACCCACATCGCTGATGGCAGGACGCTGAGAATGACGACACCCACCTCCGGCCCGGACCTGCTCGAGCGGATCGAACAGACGCTCGACACCCTGCGGCCGTACATCTCCTCCCACCGCGGCAGCGTGGAAGTGGTCGATTTCGACGAGGCCCAGGGGCTGCTGCTCCTGCGCCTGGGCGGGACCTGCCACGGCTGTTCCGCGTCCACCATCACGCTCAAGCAGGGCATCGAGACCCGGCTCCGGCAGCTGGTGCCGGAAGTGCGCCAGGTCGAGGCCATCTAGATGACCGACTCCCTCGCGGCCCGCGTCGGCGCGGCGCTCGCCCGCCTCCGGAACCCCCGCACCGAGAGCGACCTGCTCTCCTCGGGCATGATCCGCGACCTCGCCGTCACCGACGACGGCAAGGTCTCGTTCACCTTCCTGCTCTCCCGCAGCGATCCCGCCACCCTGGTGCGCGAGGCCCGCGCCGCGGTGCGCGCGGTGGAGGGCGTGAACCCGCAGGAGCTGCGCATCAGCGTGGTGGACCCGGGCGGCCCCCCGCGCGCCACCCACGGCCCGCCGGCCCAGCCGGCGCCGGGCCAGACCCACGGGCAGGCCGGGCTGGTGCCCCCGCCGCCGCAGCCGGCCGAGTACCCCAACCTGGGGAAGATCATCGCGGTCTCGTCCGGCAAGGGCGGGGTGGGCAAGTCCACCGTCTCCGCCAACCTGGCGATCGCACTGGCGCAGAAGGGCCACCGGGTGGGCCTCATGGACGGCGACATCTACGGCCCCAACATCCCCCGGATGTTCGGCGTGTTCGAGAAGCCGCCGGTGCAGCAGGGCCGGATCCAGCCGCTCGCCGCCTTCGGCGTGAAGCTGATGTCGCTCGGCTTCCTGATCGACCGTGACGCGCCGGCCATCTGGCGCGGGCCGATCATCATGAAGGTGGTGCAGCAGTTCCTGCGCGACGTCGACTGGGGCGAGCTGGACTACTTCATCGTGGACCTGCCGCCGGGCACCGGCGATGCACAGCTCTCGCTGGCGCAGTCCTGCCAGGTGTCGGTGGCGGTGATCGTCACCACCCCGCAGGAGGTGGCGGTGGGCGATGCGCTCCGCGGGGCGAAGATGTTCGAGAAGGTGAGCGTGCCGGTGGCCGGCGTGGTGGAGAACATGGCCGCCTGGACCGACCCGGTCTCCGGGGCCCGGCTGGCCATGTTCGGCGAAGGTGGTGGCCAGCGGCTGGCCGACGAACTCAAGGTGCCGCTGCTGGGGCAGGTGCCGCTCCAGCCCGGGATGGCGGAGCTGGCCGACCGCGGCCAGCCGATCCTCGTGGCCGAGCCGGCGTCGCCGGCGGCGCGGGCGCTGGCGAAGATCGCCGACGAGCTGGTGGAGGCAGCGAGCACCCGCTCGCTCTCGCTGCCGATCCTGAACGGCTAGGTCAGTTCCCGCAGCGCGGCCAGGCGGGCGTCCACCTCGGCGCCCACCTGGCGCACCACCTCCAGCGCGCCGGTGAGCCCCTCCGGCGTGGCCGTGCCCGCGCGGAGCCGCAGCAGGTCGAGCCGCACCGTGTCGAGCGCCGAGACCGTCTGCCCCAGCTGGGCCGCCACCCGTTTCCGTTCCGCTTCCAGCTCCTGCCGCACCGCCTCCCGCGCCGGGTCGCCCGGCGCGCCGACGGCCGCCACCGCCGCGCCCAGTTCCTGTTCCCGCGCGCGGCAGGCGGCGGCCTGTCGGGTCAGTTCCGCAATCGCGGACTCGAGCCGGTCGAGCCGCTTCCGGTCCGCCGCCGGCAGCGCCCGGAACAGCGCCGAGGCCTGGTCGGCGAGCAGCAGCTCGGTGGGGCGCGCATCGGGCAGGGCCGGTGCCTCGGAGCTGCCCTTCCGCCCGGCCAGCCGCAGGAACCACTCCGCCTTCCTGGCCATGACCCGGTGGAGCCAGCCCCGCCGGCCGTCGCGCGGGGCCTCGAGCCGGGTCGCAAACCAGCGGCCGATCCCCACCGGCACCGCCATCGCGATCAGCTCCACCACCACCGCTCCCAGCCCCTGGATCTGGGTGAGCAGGAGCTCGCGGGGGCCCAGCCAGATGCCGAGCGAGGCCGCCACGCCAACCAGGTAGAGCAGGGTGGTGCGCTTGCGGCTGGGCGGCGGGCCGTCGGTCGCGGCGACCTCGCGGGCGTCGGCGGCGAAGGCCTCGTGCAGGTCGGCGGGGCTCCACCCCTCGCGGGACGCCTCGCGCAGCAGCCGCGCGGTGGAGAGCCCCTTGATGGCGGTGAGGCTCAGCAGCACCAGCGCGATGCCGATGGTGTAGAGCTGGCCCATGCCCATGAAGTCGCTGGCGGCGGTGAGCGCCTGGGCCAGCAGCGCCACCCCCGCCAGCGTGCCGTAGCCCGCCAGGTCGACGGTGAACGAGTCCACCTCGCGCACCAGCCGCGCCAGCGTCGGCGGTACCGGAGGCGCCACGGCGGCGCCGGCACTGAGCGCCGTGGCGAGGTCCTCGCCCGAGGCGTACCGCTCCGCCGGGTCCTTGGCGAGGCAGCGATCCACTGCCACCGCGAGCGGCCGCGGCAGGCCCGGGCGTACGCTGGCGACCGGCGGGGCCGGCACGGTGAGGGTCTGGGCAAGGAACGCCGCCGCGCTCTCCCCGTCGAAGGGCAGCCGCCCCGTCAGGGCGTAGAACGCCGTCACGCCAAGCGAATAGAGGTCGCTCCGCGCGTCGGCCGGCTCGCCGGCGGCCTGTTCCGGGCTGGCGTACTGCGCGGTCCCGAGCCGCTCGCCCGGCGGGGTGACCGGCTCGTGATTCAGTACCCGCGCGATGCCGAAGTCCATCACCAGCGCCCGGCCGCTGCCGCGCTCGAGGAAGATGTTGTCCGGCTTGATGTCGCGGTGCACCACCCCCTGCTGGTGCGCGTAGGCGAGTGCCCATGCCACCTGCTGCACCATCTGGCCCACCGCCGGGGGCGGCAGCGGGCCCTCGCGCCGGACCCGCTCGGCGAGGGTCTCGCCGGGGAGGTACGCCATCACGAAGCAGGCGCAGTCGCCGTGTTCCTCGACGGCGTGGATCGGGACGATGTGGGGATGGGCCAGGCGGGCGGCGGTGCGGGCCTCGAGCAGGAAGCGCTCGCGCAGCTCGGGGAGTCCCGCCAGCTGCGGCGGCAGCAGCTTGATCGCCACCGGGCGGTCGAGCGCCAGGTCGCGGCCCAGGAATACCACGCCCATGCCGCCCCGGCCGAGCTCGCGCTCGACCAGGTAGCGGCCCCGCAGGGCGGTCTCGAGGGCATGCTGTTCAGGGCTCATGCCGGGCTCCGGCCGGGACGTGGCTTCCCGCGCCACTCCGCATAGCTTACGGGAATGGCGATCATCACGCTATTGACCGACTTCGGGACGGTAGACTCCTACGTGGGGGAGGTGAAGGGGGTTTTGCTCTCCCGCGCCCCCGGCGCCACGCTGGTGGACATCACCCACAATGTCGCCCCCGGCGACCTCGCCGCCGCGGCCTACGTGCTCAACCGCACCTGGCACCGCTTCCCCGAGGGCACGGTGCACCTCGCGGTGGTGGACCCGGGCGTGGGCACCGCGCGGGCCGCGATCGCCTTTTCCACCCGGGGGCACTTCTTCGTCGGCCCCGACAACGGGCTCTGGAGCGGGGTGATGCACGGCGGACCGGTGGAGGCGGTGCTGCTGCAGCCGGGGCCGCTGGCGGCGCCCACCTTTCACGGGCGGGACCTCTTCGCGCCCGCCGCGGCGCGGCTGGCCCAGGGCGAGCCGCTGGCACTCCTGGGCCCGGCCTACAGCGCCATGCCGCGGCGGGTGAGCGGTGCGCTGCCGCGGCACGAGGGCAAGACCGTGGTGGGCGAGGTGATCTACGTGGACCGCTACGGCAACCTGGTCACCAACTTCACGCCGGAGGTGGTGCCGGCGTACGCGGTGCTGGAGGCGGAGTCGCTGGAGATCGGGCCGGTGCGCGGGACCTTCTCCGACGTGCCCACCGGCCAGCTGCTGGCCTACATCGGCTCCGGGGGCCAGATCGAAATCGCCGTGCGCGATGGGTCCGCGGCACGGCGACTGGGGCTCGGCGTCGGGGGACGGGTGCGGGCGCGGCTCGGCTGAGCCCGCCCCGGTGCGTCAGGCGGGCGGCGGCGGGGTGCGGGGCGGGCGCTTCACCGCGGTGACCCCGAACTGCGGCGTGGCCCAGAGGAACTCGTCGGTGAGGGTTTCCGCCGGGAGCAGCCGGCCGGCGAAGTGCTCCCGGAGCCCGGCCCGCGAGAGCAGCGCCGCCCCGAAGCCCACCGTGGCCAGCAGCCACGAGACCAGCACCGCCGTGGCGAGGATCAGCGAGCCCGCCACCGGCACCCAGCCGAAGGCCACCCAGGCCAGCCACATCGCGGCCACGCCCATCAGCCCCACCGTCACGTAGCGATAGCTGTTGGCGGCCACCTGCCGCCCCTGGGCCAGCTGCCGCCGGGTGAGGCTCTCGCCCATGGCATGCGCGATCGCGAGGAAGCCACCCAGCACCGCGACCACCAGCAGCAGGGCGAACACGATCACCGCGAACGGCACCAGCAGGATGCCCGCCACGCTCAGCACCAGCCCCACCACCAGCATGCCGAAGGTCGGCAGCACCAGCACCTGGCCCAGGAGCCCCACCAGCAGCGAGCGGGTGAACGAGTGCAGCACCGTGTCGCTCACCACCTCGAGCGGCGGCCGGCCGAAGGCCACGAGGCCGGTACCCACCAGCAGCAGGGTGAGGAACACGCCCGCCACGCCGGCCGCTCGGCCCGCCGCCCGCAGCCATGCGGAGACTGGCGCGGGCGCCGGGCTCGTCGCCTCGACCCGCGGACTGTCGAGGGTGCGGATCTGGCCCAGGATGTCGCCGCCCAGGTCACGCACCTGGCCCGCGACCGCGAGCACATCGCCGGTGACCACCGCGCCGGGATGCACCACGACATCGCCCTCGACGGTGGCGAGGTTGCCCTCCAGCCGGCCGTAGATATCGGCGGTGCCGCGCACCACCAGCACGTGGCCCTGGTGCCGCTCCGCCGAGCCGAGGCCGAACGGCCCGAGGTGCGCCTCGCCGCCGGGGACCGTCACCCGCAGGGCGTCGCCGTGAAGGCTCGCCGCGGAGCGCAGCATCGGCGCCAGCCGCGCCGGCGCGCTGAGGTCGGAGAGGTCGATCGTCAGCCCGCCCGAGGCGGCCTGGGGCAGCGGCTGCGGCGCCGGCAGCACTCCCGCGGGGGCGCTGAGGCCGTCGCCCTGTTCCCTGAGCAGGTCCGCGAAGGCCTGCTCCTCGCGGGAGAGGCCCTCCGGGGCCCAGGTTCGCAGGCGCTGCAGCAGCGCCGGGGTATCGAGCCGGGTGGCGTCCAGCACCAGCGCCCGCCAGGCCACCGCCAGCGCGCCATCCTCCGGCACCCGGCCCACGAGGCTGCCGCCCACCCGGATGACGCCCTGGTCCAGGGCGAGCTGCAGCGCACCGCCGTCGCTGAACTCGAACGTCAGCGCCGCCGCGCCGCTGGAGAGCGCCGCGATGTGGTCGCGGACCACGTGGGACTGGTTGCTGCTGCTGAGGAACTGGCTGAGGAACTCGAGCCGGGACTTCCAGGAGAGGTCCTCCGGCTCGCGCGCGGCGAGGGGGGCCGCGGGCAGGAGGACGAGGAGCAGCGCCCCGAGGCGCGTGGCGTCAGGGCAGCGCACGGGCCGCCCCGGAGCCGGGAAGCGCGATCAGGCGGCGCAGGGCGACCACCCCCGCGGCCCAGAGCGAGACCGCCACGCCGGCGGCGGCCAGGGCTCGGCCGGGGGTGAACGCCGCCCGCGCCGCCGGGTACCACGCCTGCTGCTCCAGCAGCGACGACACCGACCCGAGGCCCTGCCAGAACAGCGCCTGCCCGTGGGTCACGAGCCAGGAGCCGGTGCCCTGGATGAAGTCCATGTGCCCCGCGGACCACGCCACGCTCGCGGCGATGGACCCGCCGAGCAGCCCGCCGATCCCCGCGGCCAGGCCCGCCGCGATCGGATCGCGCGAGACGCCGCGCTTCCAGTGCAGGTAGGCGGTGCGGATGGAGGTGACGGGGAGCTCCACCTCCGCCATGACCCGGTCGGTGAAGCGCGCGCCCGGCGTGAGCAGCGGCAGCCGCTCCAGGGCCAGCACCAGCAGCCGCTCCCGGTCCGCGGTGGCGCGGCACTCGGGGCAGGCATGCAGGTGCGCCTCCTGCTCCGGGGCCAGCGCACCCAGCACCCAGTCGTCCAGCTGCGCGTCGGTCAGGTGGGCCGCGGGCAGGGCCACCTGCGCCATGACGGCGTCGGCCAGGGACGCGCGGGGGGCCAGCTCGGGCAGCGCCTCGAGCTGGGCCACGATCTCCCTCAGATCCTCAGCGGCGGTCCGGCACTGTTCGCATGTTTCGAGGTGGGACGTACGAGGGATGGGGAGACGACCGTCCAGCCAGAGATCGAGCTCGTCGGGGCTGAGGTGCAGTGCGTCAACCATACAGCGGTCTTACGGCCTCATCGGGAGGGGGTTTCAGTCCCGCAGGTGCGCCAGCATGTCGCGCAATTCATGCCGGGCCCGGTGGATGTAGGTCTTCACGGTGCCGAGGGGGAGGTCGAGCAGCTGGGCGATCTCCTCGTAGGCCATCCCCTCGACGTGGCGCAGCATGATGCAGGAGCGGTACTCGGGCCGGAGCCGGGCGATCGCCTGCTCGATGTGGCTCCCCAGCTCCCGCGCCTCCAGCTCGGCGAGCGGGGTCTCGCCCTTGTCGCCCACCTGCAGGGCGGTGGCCTCGATGTCCTCGGCGCTGGTGGCGTTGGGGGCCCCGTCAATCGAGAGGGTGTCCACCTCGCGCCGGCGCAGCTGATCGATCGCCGCGTTGTTGGCGATCTTGAAGATCCAGGACGAGAACTTGAACTCCGGCCGATAGCTCGCGATCGCGTTGAGCGCCTTGATGAATGTCTCCTGCGCCAGGTCCTCGGCCAGCTGGCGATCCCGCACCATCCGCAGGATGAGCGAGAACACCGGCCGCTCGTAGCGCCGGATCAGCTCCCGATAGGCAGCCTCGCGGCCCTCCTTGGCGAGGGCCACGATCTCCTGATCGGAAAGGGAGACGAGATCCTGACGTTCAGCCATGGACACTCCGGCGGCTTGCCCGGCCGCCGTTCGCGGGACTACATTCTGCGCCTATGTTAGCCACGGATAGGAAGTTACCGCTCTCCGGCGGCCGGGAAAAGCGGTCTTATGTCCGGGCCATGTTCACGGCCATCGCCCCCCGGTACGACTTCCTCAATCACCTGCTCAGCCTGAACATCGACCGCCGCTGGCGGCGGCAGGCGGTGGAGCACCTCGCCTGGGAGTCCCGGCCGGCCGGCCGGTACCTCGATCTGTGCGCCGGGACCCTCGACCTGGCCGCGCAACTCGGCCAGCAGCCGGGGTTTGCGGGGGAGGTCGTGGGCGCGGATTTCGTGCTGCCGATGCTGGCGCTGGGGCGGGGGAAGTCAGCCCGGGTCCGGCCGGTGAACGCCGATGCGCTGGAACTGCCGTTCCCCGATGCCAGCTTCGACGGGGCCACGGTGGGCTTCGGGGTGCGGAACTTCGCCGAGCTGGAGGAAGGGCTGGCGGAGGCGGCGCGGGTGCTCCGGCCGGGGGCGCGGCTGGTGATCCTGGAGTTCACCACGCCCCCCCGGCAGCCGCTCCGCGGGCTCTACTTCTTCTATTTCCGGAAGCTGCTCCCGCTGGTGGGCCGGATGGTCTCCCGGCACCGCGATGCCTACGAATACCTCCCCGCCTCGGTGCTTGCCTTTCCGGAGCCGCCGGCGCTCGCGGCGCTCATGGAACGGGCCGGATTCGGCGGGGTGCAATACACGTTGCTGCTCGGCGGGATCTGCGCGATCCACGTCGGGGAGCGCACCGCGGCCTGAGGCCGCGACGTCACCCATCTCCCCTCCGATGACCCTCGACACGCTGCAGGAATACATCGCCGCGATCGACAAGCTGGGCGAGCTGGTGCGCGTCCGCGAGCCGGTTCGTACCCGGCTCGAGATCGCCGAGATCGCCGACCGCTGCATGAAGGCGCCGGGCGGCGGGCCGGCGCTGCTGTTCGAGCGGCCGCTGCTGGACGACGGCCGGCCGAGCGAGTTCCCGGTGGCGATCAACCTCTACGGCTCGATGCGCCGGATGTGCCTCGGCCTCGGGGTGGAGCGGCTGGACGAGATCGGCGGCCGGATCAGCGAATTGCTGGACCTGAAGGTCCCCGATGGGCTGCTGGGCAAGCTCTCGATGCTGCCGCGGCTGGCGGAGGCGGCCAAGTTCCCGCCCCGCACCCGGGGCGGCCGGGGCGCCTGCCAGGAGGTGGTCTGGGAGGGCGGTGCGATCGACCTCGACCGGATCCCGTTCCTCACCACCTGGCCGGGCGACGGCGGGCGCTACATCACCCTGCCGATGGTCATCACCGAGGACCCGGCGCGCGGTACCCGCAACGTGGGGATGTACCGGGTGCAGGTGATGGGCAAGCGCGAGCTGGCGATGCACTGGCAGCGGCACAAGGTGGGGGCGCACCACTGGCGCGAGATGGCGGCGCGGGGCGAGAAGATGCCCGTGGCGATCGCCGTCGGCGCCGACCCGGCCAGCCTCTACGCCGCCTCGGCGCCGCTGCCGCCGGTGATCGACGAGTTCATCTTCGCGGGGTTCCTGCGCAAGGCGCCGGTGGAGCTGGTGAAGGCGGTGAGCTGCGACCTGGAAGTGCCGGCGGAGGCGGAGTACGTGATCGAGGGGTACATCGACCCGGCGGAGCCGCTGGTGATGGAGGGCCCCTTCGGCGACCACACCGGGTTCTACTCCCTGGCCGACCGGTACCCGAAGGTGCACGTCACCGCGGTCACCATGCGGAAGCGGCCGGTCTACGCCGCCACGCTGGTGGGCAGGCCGCCGATGGAGGACTACTACCTCGGCCACGCCACCGAGCGGATCTTCCTGCCGCTCCTCCGGCTGACCACGCCGGAGATCGTGGACTACCACATGCCGTCCTACGGCATCTTCCACAACCTGGTCTTCGTCTCGATCGACAAGCAGTACCCGGGACAGGCGCACAAGGTGATGAACGCGCTGTGGGGCGCCGGGCTCATGTCGCTGGCCAAGGTGATCGTGGTGCTGGACAAGGACGTGAATGTGCAGGATGCGGACGAGGCCTGGTGGGTGGCGCTCAACAACATTGATCCCGAGCGCGACGTGCGCTTCAGCCGCGGGCCGGTGGACGTGCTGGACCACGCCAGCCAGCACTTCAGCTTCGGGAGCAAGATGGGCATCGACGCGACCCGCAAGTGGAAGGACGAGGGCTTCACCCGCGCCTGGCCCGAGGTGATCACCATGGACGCCGAGACGCGGCGCCGGGTGGACGAGCTCTGGCCGTCGCTGGGGATCCGGCTGTGAACCGACCGGCCCGGCCCGGGGCGGGCATGCTGCCGACCGAGGGCCAGACCTACGCCGGCGGCTCGCTGCTGGCGCGCTACGCCAGCTTCGTGAAGCTGCCGCACACGCTGTTCGCGCTGCCGTTTGCCCTGCTGGGGGTGCTGGAGGCCTCGCTGGAGGTGGGGGTGCGGTGGCAGACGGTGGTGCTGGTGGTGGTGGCGTTCAGCGCCGCCCGCTGGGTGGCGATGGGGTTCAACCGGATTGCGGACCGGGTCTTTGATGCGCGCAACCCGCGCACCGCCACCCGGGAGCTGCCCCAGGGGCGGCTCACCCTGACGCAGGCGTGGCTGTCGGTGGCCGTGGCCGGGGTGATCTTCCTGCTGGCCGCGGCGCTGCTCAACCGGCTCTGTGCCTGGCTCAGCCCGCTGGCGCTGGGCTGGATCATGCTCTACAGCGTGAGCAAGCGCTTCACCTGGTGGCCGCACCTGTGGCTCGGGGTCTCGCTCGCGATGGCGCCGGTGGGCGGCTACCTGGCGGTGACCGGCGCCTGGAGCAACCCCTGGTGGGTGCTGGTGGCGATCACGATCGCGGTGGCCACGTGGGTGGCCGGCTTCGACATCTTCTACGCCCTCCCCGATGAAGGCTTCGACCGGGACGCGGGGCTGCACAGCGCGGTGGTGAAGCTGGGCCAGGCCCGCAGCATCCTGCTCGCCAAGCTGCTGCACGGCGTGACGATTCCGGCGCTGGCGCTGTTCGGCTGGGGCGCCGGATTCGGGGTATGGTACTTCGTGGGGGTGGCCGCCGCGGCGGGCATCCTCGCCTGGGAGCACCAGCTGGTGAAGCCGGGCGACCTCTCCCGGCTCGATGCCGCGTTCTTCACCATGAACGGGGTGATGAGCCTGACGGTGTTCGCCTTCGCCCTGCTCGACCGGCTCCTCGGCTGAGGCCGGGCGCCGGACACTGCCGGGGCCGGCGGCGCGCATCCCTGCCCGCCGCCGACCCCGGCCGATCCCCGAGGACCTCACGATGGGCAAGCGACCGAAGGAATCCCTGATCCCGCAGCGGGGCCGCGGGAAGCCCAAGCCGGACAAGAACGCGGTACAGCCCCGGGTCCCGCCGCCGGCCCCGGAGCGGCACCCGCCCAAGAACCCGACGGCGAACCGCCGCGGCCGGTGAGCACGCCGCCGCTCGTCCTGGCCATCACCGGCGCCAGCGGCGCCCCGTACGCGGTACGCCTGCTCGAGGTGCTTGCCCGGGCGAAGGTGCCGGTGTGGCTCATCGTCTCGAGCCACGGCTGGCGCCTGCTGCAGCAGGAGGCGGGTATCGCCGACGAGGCCGCGCTGCGTGCCGCCAGCGGCGGGGACTGGGGCAGCGTCACGCTCTTCAGCGACACCGACCGCGGGGCCCGCCCCGCCTCCGGCTCGGCCCGCACCGCGGGGATGGTGATCTGCCCCTGCTCGATGGGTACCGTGGCCGCCGTGGCGCACGGCACCAGCCGTTCGCTGGTGGAGCGCGCCGCCGATGTGGCGCTCAAGGAGCGGCGCAAGCTGGTCCTGGTCCCCCGGGAGACCCCGCTCTCGCTGGTGCACCTGCGCAACCTGACCCTGGCCACCGAGGCGGGCGCCGTCGTGCTTCCCGCCGCCCCGGGCTTCTACCACCGGCCCACCGCCGTGGGCGAGCTGGTGGACTTCATCGTGCAGCGGGTGGTGGACCAATTCGATCTCGGCATCGAGATCGCGCCCCGCTGGCAGGGCTGACGTGCTGCGGCTCGGCATCATCGCCGATACCCACGGCCTGCTCCGCCCCGAGGTGTTCGAGGTGTTCGCGGCGGTGGACCTCATCCTCCACGCCGGCGACATCGGCCCGCTGGACCTGCTGACTGAGCTGGAGGCGCTGGCGCCGGTGGTGGCGGTCTACGGCAACTGCGACGGGTGGGACCTGCGCAACCGCCTGCCCCAGGTGGTGGAACGGCGGATCGAGGGACTCGACTTCGTGCTGACCCACGGCGACCAGCTGGGGAGCCCCGCGCCGGAGAGCCTGCACCGGCTGTGGCCGGAGGCGGACGTCATCATCTATGGCCACACCCACCGGCCGCTGCTCACCACGGTGGACGTGGTGCGCACGGTGATGAACCCCGGCGGCGCGGGACCCCGCCGGTTCGACCTGCCGGCCTCGGTGGGGATCATGGAACTCGAGTCGGGGCTCCCGCCCCGCGCGCGGCTGGTCCCGCTCACCCCGCTCGACGCCGACTAGTCCGGCTTCGGGGTGCCGCTCTCCGGCCCCATCCCCACGCCGGTGATCAGTCCCTCGTCGTCCAGCACCCAGCGGAACACCAGCGGCTCGGCGGGGAAGAGGGCGTACTTGGCCTTGTGCCAGTACTGCGGGTGGCCCATCCGCCGGGTCATCTTCTCCTCCATCAGCTCGGTTTCGTCACCGGCCCGGCCCAGGAAGTCGAAGATTGCGCTGTTGATGCCCTCGAGGCCGCCGGCCTGCTCCGCCACACCGGGCGCGAGGTGCGCCAGGATGCTGTCGGCCTGGCCGCCGACGAACCAGGTGTAGTACTGGTGGCCGAGCTTGAGGTAGTCGTCGTCGCTGAGCCCGGAGGTCTGGGCGGCAAGCAGGGTGGGGAGGAGCAGGGCGGGCGCGAGCGCCACGAGGAGGCGCCGCAGGCGGCGGGACATCAGGGACTCCGGGGTGAGGGGACAGCCGCACGACGGCCCGGATAGATCGAAGGTTTCAGCCTGCAACTACAGGGGTAGTGATGATCCTCCTGCTGCTCGGTCTGGTGGACACCCTCCGGGTAACGCCGGCCGACCGGCCGCTCGCCTTCGATGGTCGGGTGAGCGAGGCAGAGTACGGCGCGCCGACCCTGGAGCTGGCGCGGCCCGCGGGCACGGTCCGCGTCTGGGCCCGAAGCGACGGGCCGTGGGTGATCCTCGCGGTGCAGCTCGCCGACCCGACGCCCTCGTGGCAGGACGACGTGGTCCTGAGCCTCGACACCGGCGGCGACCGTGCCCCCGGCCCGATGCACGATGACTTCCAGTGGTACTTCCGCCGGGTGCTCGACAGCAGCGTGGTGTATCGCGGGGAGGCGGGGAAATGGCGCGCCCCGCGGGACGATCCCGACTGGCGGCTGGGGGCCGCGCGGGACGGCGGCGGGTGGGAGGTGCGTGCGGCGAGCGACAGCGCCGGCTGGTCACTCGAACTGCGGCTGGACCGGGCCTACTTCAACGAGGCGCGGGAGGGGCGGCTGCCGGGCGTCGCGCTCCGGGTGTTCGACGACGACCCGCAGGGCTGGCAGGCCTGGCCCGCGGCCGCGGGGCTCCGGCACCCCACCGAGCTGGAGCAGCGCCCGGCGCTCTGGGCGCCCGTCAGCTTCACTCCGTGATCGTCACCCGGCGGGCCGCGGTGGCCTCGCCGCCCGCGGCGCTGACCCGCACCTCCAGCGCGTAGTCGCCCTTCCGGAGCGACGCGAGCGAGACCGTCCGCCCCACCCGGGTCACCGGCCCCGTCGCGGTGCCATCCCACCCGGTGGTGAGTGCCGGCCGCCGGCCACGGCGGATCGTCAGCCGCACGGTGTAGGGTGTGCCCGGCTCCAGTCCGTAGACCTCGTGATACAGCGTCAGGGTGTCGCCCCGGGCCCACGTGGCGCGCGGGGTGAAGTACGCCGTGTCGCCGGGCGCGGCGACCCACGGCGCGCCGATGCCCGGCCGGCCCAGCACCAGGTCGCTGAGCGCGAGCGGCACGCCGCTGAACCGGCCTGCCACCACCGAGTCGGTGGGGAACACCCGTCCCACCGAGTCTCCCACCGCCAGCTCCAGCCGGTAGCGCCAGCGCCCCGGCGGCACCGCCACCTCGAACCGGCCGAAGGCCTGCAGCAGCCCCGGCTGGCCTGGCGGCAGTCCCGCCCCCACCACGGTGTCCGCCCGGGCGATGACCGCGCCGTCGGGGCCGAGCACCACCAGCCGCGCGTGCACCGGGGCGCGCAACAGGGCGCCCGGCGCGGCCGCTTCCTCGACCTCGACCGGCAGCTGGAAGGCGAGGTGCAGCAGCGTCCGGTCGCCGGCGGCGCCAACCGCGAAGGCCTCCGCCTTGGCGCTGAGCGGCCGGGCGAAGCGCCGTTCCCACCCGGACGTGGTGGTCGCCACCGCGGCGCTCGAGGTGCTGATCTCCAGCTCTTCCGCCGCGAGGTGCGCGCGGCCGTTGGGGCCCCACGCGAGGTACTTGCAGTAGGCCTCGAGCAGCGGGCAGCGCGACTGCAGCAGCAGGTCCCATGCGGTACTGCGCTGGTAGAATCCGTCGAAGAGGGTGGGCACCAGGCGGTAATCATCAATCGCGGCGCCGAAATCGGTGCCGCCCTGGCTGTACCCGCCGGCCTGGAAGTGGAGCAGCAGGTCGCCGTCGGCGCGGTGGTAGCGCCAGGTCTCGAGCGGTGGCATGCCGAACAGCGGCAGGGTGACGCGATCGTCCGGCGGCCCGTACCGGACCCAGATCACGCCGCGATCGTCGTACCGGTCCTGGTCGGCGCGATACAGGTTGTTCGGCGCCCAGAACCGGCGGTTGAGCTGCAGCGCGAAGTGCCGCTCCGCGTGGGCCAGGCGCCGGTAATGCTCGGCGAGGCGTTCGGCGGGATCGCGCAGGTCGACGGCGGCCTGGCGGGCCCAGAAGTCGCGCAACCAGGCGGCGCGCGCGGATCCGCTCGCGGCGTAGAACCCGGCGAGCAGCGAGTCGGGCTCCAGCGCGCGCAGCGCCGCGCGATAGGTGGCGAAGCCCTCGGGATCGTCCCGCGCGGCGGCGGCGTAGTACACCGAGTCGGCCCAGGGTGCGCCGGCGAGGAACCCATCCCACGCCAGCTCATGCCCGGCCAGTCCCGTCGCGGGCACGAGGGCCAGCAGCGAGTCGAGCGGCATCGGCAGCGCGAGGGTGTCGGCGGCGGCGCGGGCGGCGCGCAGCAGGGCCACGACCACCGGTGGGCTGCGGTCCCCGGCTCGCCATGCGGTGGAGATCGCCGGCACCACGTCGCGTGCCATGGCGGCGGTGTCGCGCAGGGTCTCGGCGGCCTGGAGCAGCACTTCGAGCGCCGGGGCGAACGCCGGGTCGGCGGTGAGCGCGCGGCGCGCGGCGCGCAGCGCCGATTCCTCCGCCCCGAACCCGACCCGCGAGCCCAGGTTGAGCGGATCGGCGGCCAGCCACCGGGCGCGGCCATGCTCCGCGAGCGCGGTGCCATACCAGGGCCAGGGCCATTCGGGGCGGCGGTCGGCGGCGTCGCCGAAATCGCCCGCCGCGCGGCCGAAGCTCCAGCCGTCGCCCTGCTCCCCCAGCCGCAGCCGAGTGATGCCGCGCTGTAGCCGGACCAGCACCGCGCTGTCGTCCGTCGCGTTGGTGGGGTGGAGAGCGCGTTCCAGCCGGCGCAGCTCGGCGGTGTCGTCGGTCTGGCGCAGGTCGGCCCGGAAGGCGGCCAGCTGTGCGCGCTCCGCCTCGGCCTGGGCCGCGAGGGGCGCGGCACCGGCCAGCAGGGCGAGCGCCAGCGTCCTCAGGCCACCCATGACTCCAGCCGGCTGGTGCGGCGGAACGCATCGGGGTGGCGGCGGAACCAGGCCATGACCAGGAGGATCTCGTCCAGGTGGCGAAACGGCAGCGGCCCGGGCGCCGGCGCGGGGCGCGCCAGCTCCTCCGCCACCACGCCGCGGAACGCCTCCCGTTCGATCGGCGTGGCGGGCCAGGGGTAGCTGGCGCGCACGATCCCATGCCGGATCAGGTAGGCGCGGTCGTCGCCGAAGGTGCCGGGATCGCGGTAGACGAAGGTGAGCGCCTCCACGGCGGCGCGGGCGCGGTGGGTCGCGGCGAGCAGCCACTCCACCTGCTCGAACCGCTCCCGCCAGCGCGCGGCGCGCTCGAACTCGGCCAGGTCCGCGGCGCCCTGCATTTCCCGCACGATCCGGTCCATCGGCTGGATGGTGCGGCCCTCGAGGAACGCGATCGCGGTGTTCGCGCGACGATGATACTCCGCCTCGGTGACCAGCGCGGCGCAGGGCCCGGTGCAGAAGCCCAGCTCATGCCGCATGCAGGCGGCGGGCAGCGCGGGGCGGAACAGGTCCATCTGCCCCGCGAAGACGATCGGCATCGCCGGGGCGCAGTCCCGCAGGCCCAGCAGGTCGTTGAGGATCCGGACCGCCTCGCGGGCGCGGTTGCCGCCGGTGAAGGGGCCGTACCAGCGATGGTCCTCGCGGCCGGTCGCGCCGCCCACGCCGAGGCGCGGGGCGGGGCCGCCGGAGACCTTGATGAAGAGGGTGCGGCGGACCCGGTTCATGTGGTAGTTGAACGGGGGGCGGTACCGCGCGATCTGGCGCAGCTCGGTCAGGTGCGCGGCGAACTCGCTGGGGACGTAATCCCAGGCCAGGTCGGCGGTCGCGTGGATGATCCGGGCCGCCTTGTCCTCGGGGTAGCTCGCCCGGAAGTAGGAGAGGAGGCGCTGCCGCAGCCGCTTCGCCTTCCCCACGTAGAGCACCCGGCCGTTCGGGTCGAGCATCCGGTAGACCGCCGGGCGCGCCTCGCCCAGCCGGCGCACGCGGTCGCGCAGCGCGGCGAGGTCAGCGGTCGGGAGTGCCAGGCGGAGGGCAGTGGCCACGGTGGTGTGGGGCGCGGAGGGGGGCGCCCATCCTCTCCTCGAAGTATGACGACGGTGGCGGCGCCGGCGCCACGCCGCCGCCTCAGCGCTGGCAGCGGTGGCAGAACACCGTGATGCGCGCGTCGATGGCGTGGGTCCCCGCGAGCCGGGTGCCGCAGCGGCGGCAGGGCGCCCCCTCGCGGTCGTACACCATCAGCTCCAGCTGGAAGTTGCCCGGCTCCCCGGTCCCGGTGCGGTAGTCGCGGAACGTGGTCCCCTCGGCCTCGATCGCCGCGGCCAGGATGCGGCGGGTCTCGTGGTACAGGCGGGCGTAGCGCTCCGGATCCACCTTCGACGCCGGCTTGGACGGGTCGATGCCGGCGCAGAACAGCGCCTCGTTGGCGTAGATGTTCCCCACGCCCACGATGCGGCGCTGGTCCATCAGCGCCTTCTTGATCGCCTGGCGCGAGGGGGCCAGCCGGGCGCGGAAGCCCTCCACGGTCAGCCCCGGATCGAGCGGCTCGGGGCCGAGCGCCGCGTCGTAGGCCCGCCACTTCCGCTCGTCCAGCAGCAGCAGGGTGCCGATCCGGCGGATGTCCCGGAAGACGAACTCCGCCCCGCTGTCCAGCCGGGCCCGGAGCACCGCGTAGCGCGCCTCCTCGGCGCTGAGGGGACGGTCGTAGATGAGCAGGTTGCCGGTCATCCCCGGCTGCAGCACGAAGCGCCAGCGGTCGAGGTGCACCACGCCGTGCTTGGCGCGGCGGGTGACGTCGCGCACGGTGCTGCCGGTGAGCGCCGCCAGCAGCCGGGGGCGGGTGACCCCGCGCAGGATGTCGGTGTGGGAGAGGGTGGCGGAGACGATCGTGCGCCCCACCAGGGCGGGGCGCACGCCGCGGACCATCGTCTCGACTTCGGGCAGCTCGGGCATGGCCCGAAAGGTAAGCGGGCGCTAGCCGCGCCCCGGGCGGCTGATGCCCAGCCGCTTCATCCGGGCCTCGAGGGTCGTGGCCTTGAGCCCCAGGCGTTCCGCCGCGCCCCCGGGGCCGCTCACCTTCCAGCCGGTGGCCTCGAGGGTGCGGAGGATGTGCTCCCGCTCCACCGCCTGCAGCTCGCTCCCCGAGGGCAGGGCCGGGAGTGCCGCGGCGGGCGCCGGGGCGACCGGCGTGGTGGCGCCGGTGGCCCACTCCGCCAGCATCAGGTTGCGGCCGGGGGAGAGGATCACCGACCGCTCGATCACGTTGGCCAGCTCGCGGATGTTGCCCGGCCAGGGGAAGCGGCAGAGCCGCTCCAGGACCGCCGCCGGGATGCTGTCCACCGGCTTGCCGAGCCGCTCGGCATAGAGCGCCATGAAGTGGCGGGCGAGGTCGGGGAGGTCCTCCACCCGCTCCCGCAGCGCCGGCAGCTGCACCGGGAAGACATTGAGCCGGTAGTACAGGTCCTGGCGGAACTCGCCCCGCTGCACCATCACGGAGAGGTCGCGGTGGGTGGCCGCGATCACCCGCACGTTGACCCGGACCGGCTGGCTGGCGCCGACCCGCACCACCTCGCCCTCCTGCAGCACCCGGAGCAGCTTGACCTGCAGCTCCAGCGGCAGGTCGCCGATCTCGTCGAGGAAGAGCGTGCCGCCGTCCGCCAGCTCCACGTAGCCGATCTTCCGGTTCAGGGCGCCGGTGAAGGCGCCCTTCTCGTGACCGAACAGCTCGCTCTCCACCACCCCGCGGGCGATCGCCCCGCAGTTGACCGCCACCAGCGGCCGGTCCTGCCGCGCGCTCCGGCGGTGGATCGCCCGCGCGATCAGCTCCTTGCCGGTGCCGGTCTCGCCCCGGATGAGCACGGTGCTGTCGGTCGGGGCGACCTGGGCGATCTTCTCCAGTACCCGCCGCATCCCCGTGCTGCTGCCCACGATCTCCGGCATGCTCGGGGCCGCGGGGGCCGCCGCCGCGGGGAGCGAGGGGCGGGCCGCCGGGGCCGTCGCGGCCTCCGGCAGCAGCACCACCCAGATCGCCGCCAGCCGGTCACCCGCGGCCACGCCCTCCCAGTGTGCCTTGTAGAGCCGGACCGCACCGTCGGGATCGGTGAGCCGCACCGTGGTCTCCGCCAGCCGCCAGCGGCCGGCGAGGAACCGCCGCACCAGCAGCGACTCCGGCGCGGCGAGCGGGGAGGCCAGGGCGCCGAGCCGGGTGCCGGCCAGGTGGCCGGTGGCCGATGGGTCCAGCAACCGTCCGGCAGCGTTGTTACAGAAGCCCAGCCGAGCCCGCTCCCGCAGCTCGTCCTGCAGCGCCTCGGGGCCGATGTCTGCCGGGGCGGGGCTCTCCAGGTCGAAGCGGCACACGGGGATGGGCAGCAGTTCGAGGAGGTGGGCCGGGAGCTGTTCCATCCGGCCGACGCCCGCCTCCCGGCCCCCCAGGGGGAGGGCCAGCGGGGGGAGCATCAGGGTCCGGTGGGGCGAGGGGGGCATGGACTTCTCCTGACCGGGTGAACCTTTTTAAAGCTGCCCACGTTCAAAAAGGTTCCGATGGGGGCCCCGTGACCGTTTCCGTGCCGGAGCTGCAGGAGCTGCTCCGTGGTCGCTACGCCATCCGGCATGAGCTGGGGGGCGGGGCCATGGCGGTCGTCTTTGCTGCTGACGACCTGCGGCACGGCCGGCCGGTCGCCATCAAGTTACTGCGCCCGGAGTACGCCGCCACCATCGCGGCGGAGCGGTTCGACCAGGAAGTCCAGATCGCCGCCCGGCTGCAGCATCCCCACATCGTGCCGCTGCTCGACTCGGGCGAGGCCGGCGGCGCGATCTACCTGGTGATGCCCCTGGTGGAGGGCGAATCCCTCCGCACCCGGCTGGTGCGGGAGGGGCCGCTCCCGGTCCGCGACGTGATCCGCATCCTCGCCGACGTCGCCGACGCACTCGCCTACGCCCACCGCAAGGGCATCGTCCACCGCGACATCAAGCCGGACAACATCCTGCTCGCCGGGCGCCACGCCCTGGTGGCCGACTTCGGCGTGGCCAAGGCGCTGAGCGAGGCGATGTGCGCCCGGCGCGACCTCACCGGCGGCGTGGCGCTGGGGACCCCGGCCTACATGGCGCCGGAGCAGGCCACCGCCGACCCGGGCCTCGACCATCGGGTGGACCTCTACGCCTTCGGCATCCTGGGCTACGAGCTGCTCACCGGCCGGCCGCCCTTCGAGGGCGATACCCCGCACGCCCTGCTCACCGCGCAGGTGCTCCAGGCACCGGTCCCGGTGAGCGAGTTGCGGCCCGACACCCCGCCCGCGCTGGCCGCCCTGGTGATGCGGGCCCTGGAGAAGCAGCCGGCGGAGCGCTGGGCCAGTGCCGAGGAGTTGCTGCCGCAACTCGATGGGCTGGCCACGCCGAGCGGCGGGGTGACCCCGCTGCCGCTCCGGGCCGGCGCCGGGCGGCCCTCACTGGGGCGGTGGCTGGCCCTGGTTGCCGCCGCGGTGGTGCTGCTGGCCGCCGGCGCGCGGATCCTGCTCCCCCGCAGCGCGCACCCGCCCGAGGTGAGCCAGACCCAGCTCACCTATGAGGGCGATGTCGGCGTGGCGGCGCTGGCGCCCGGCGGCGACCTGCTGGCCTACGTCGCCAACCGGCCCGAGGTGGACCAGCTCAAGGTCCAGGACCTGCGCGGTGGCGAGCCGATCATCCTCGCCTCCGAGCGCAGTATCGCCGCGCCCACCTGGTCGCCTGACGGGGCGGAGGTCCGGTTCGAGGCGATCGACTCGGCCGGCAACATCTCCATCCGCTCCGTGCCCCGCCTGGGCGGTCCGGCACGGGTGATCGCCCTCGGGGCGGCGGTCGCGGTCGGGCCCGAGGGCAGTGCCCGCATCCGGATGCCGCGCGGACGCAAGGTCATCGCGGTGATCGATCCCGCCACCGGCGACTCCACGAACTACGACCTGGCCGGAATCCTCTGGCACAGCGATCCGATCCTCCGCCCCGGCGGCGGGATGGTCGCCTTCGCCACCTCTGACCCGGCCACCCACCACTACCGGGTGATGCTCTTCGATCCCCGGGACCCGACTCCCCGGGCAGTCGTGGAGGACTCCACCGCGCTTGGTACCCCGGCCTGGAGCCCCGACGGTCGCGCGTTGTACTACCTGCGCACCGTGAGCCAGCTCTCCGACCTGATGCGCCAGGAGCTGAGCGCCGGCGGGTCACCCCGCGGCGCGCCCCAGCGGGTGGCCAGCGGGCTCGCGGTCGAGGTGGCGGTCACCCCGCAACTCTCGGTGGCGGGGGAGGGGCGCCGGATCCTGTACATCCGCCAGGATGCCTGGTCCAACCTGTCGCTGGTGCGTCTTCGCGGTTCACGGGTCATGCCGGTCGAGCGGCCGCTCACCATGGGCTCGGCCTACTACCGCACCGCCCGGCTCTCGCCGGACGGGCGGACCATCGCCCTGGTGCGGACCCAGTCCCAGGGGATGAGCCTCGAACTGCAGCCAGTGGCGGGCGGCCCGAGCCGGGTACTGGGCCAGCGGCCCTCCCTGCTGGAGGTGGCCTGGTCCCCCGATGGGACCCGGCTGGCGGCGAGCGAGGCGGACTGGAAGGGCAAGGTCGGAATCGAGGTCTTCTCGGCGGGAGAGGGCTCGCAGCGGCTGTATGGCGCGCTGCGCCCCGGGGTCTCGCTGACCTGGCAGGATGACTCGACCGTGCTGATGACCCGGGAAGGGAATCGCGGGCTGGTGCGACTGCCCCTGAGTGGTGCGGACCCGCGGGATGTGCTGCCGGGGCTCGACTCGGCCGGCTGGGTGTTCCACCCCATCTTCTCGCCGGTGGCAGGCACCGTGGCGATGTACCTGAACCACGGCGGGGCAGACCAGGGGATGACCCTCCTGGACCTCGCCACCGGCACCACGCGCGACCTGATGCGCATGGCGGCCCTCCCGCTGCGCTGGGCACCGGACGGCACCCACTTCTTTGCCGCCACCACCGGGCTCTCGGCCGACAGCACCCTGCTGCTCGACATCCATCCCGCCCGAGGGACAGTGGACACGCTCGCGACCTTCTCCCGCGCGGTGGAGATCCTCGACTTCGACCCGTCCACCGCCACCCTGCTGCTCAACATCCGGAACCAGCAGTCCGACGCCTGGGCCATCGACCTCGCCCAGCCCGGTCGGCGCTGAGCGCCTGGCTCACGCCACCAGCGCCTCGGGCTCGTCCTCCTCCTCCACGCCGCCCACCGGCTCGCTCACCAGCCCCCGCTCCACCGCCAGCGCCAGCAGCGCCTGCTTGAGGAGCCGCCGCCCGCGGTGCAGCCGCGAGCGCACCGTCCCCACCGGCCGGCCGATGATTTCGGCGATCTCCTGGTAGGCCAGCTCCTCGATGAAGTACAGGGTGCACACCGTGCGGTACTCCTCGGGCAGTGCCGCCAGCGCATCGGCGATCTCGCGGCTGTCGAGGGCGTTGATGTAGGTCTCGTCGGCCGCCGGCGGGTTGCGATCGGCCGCCAACTCCGCACCGAGCACCGCGTCGGCCATGTCCGGATCGTCCAGGGAGAGCCGGTTGGGCGCCCGCCGCACGCGGCGGTACTCGGAGCGGCAGACATTCGTGACGATGCGCAGGAACCAGGCGCGGAAGTTGGTGCCGGTCTCGAACCGGGCAAACCCGCGCCACGCCAGCAGCGCCGCCTGCTGGACCGCGTCTTCGGCATCGGCCCGGTTGCCGGTGAAGTGCCGCGCGGCGCGGTACGCCGCCGCGAGCACGGGGGTGAGCAGGGTCTCGAACTCCGCCGAGTCGGTGGTCACGCTGGTCATGGCTGCCTCGTCCCGTTGGGGCCCCACGGGGCCCGGCCGATCGCATCCGTCGGTGAACGGCCTGGTGAAAAGCAGGGCGCGGGCCGTCACCGATCCCGCTCGGTGCCAGCGGCACAACATATTGTCGGGAATGAAGTTGCCTCGATCCGAGTGAGCACGATGAACCAACGAGAATTCCCAATCGTTCCCAATCCATTGGGAGGCTCACGTGGGATTGGGAATCCTTGCGGCCCGGGCCAGCGTGCAGCTTGCTGGCCGCTCCTCCCGGCCAGCCGTATTCTTGAGCCGCCCCCTGACCCCCATGACCCTCTCCCGCGAACGCATCCAGGACGCCCTCGCCGGCCGCTACCGACTCGAGCGGGAGCTGGGCGGTGGTGCCATGGCGACGGTCTACCTGGCCGACGACCTCCGCCTGGGCCGCGCGGTGGCCATCAAGGTGCTGCGGGATGACGCGGCGCTGGCGGCCGGAACCGAGCGCTTCCTCAGGGAGATCGAGATCGCCGCCCGGCTGCAGCACCCGCACATCGTGCCGCTGCTCGACTCCGGCGCGATCGCCGGGACCCCGTGGCTGGCGATGCCGTACGTGGACGGGGAATCGCTCCGGTCCCGGCTCGACCGCGAGGGGCGGCTCGCGCCGGTGTCGGTGATCCGGATCCTGACCGACGTCGCCGACGCCCTGGCCTACGCCCACCGGAAGGGGATCGTCCACCGCGACATCAAGCCGGACAACATCCTGCTGAGCGGTCGCCATGCGCTGGTCGCCGACTTCGGCGTGGCCAAGGCGATGCGCGCGGCGAGCGACGCGACCCCGGGCCTCACCGGCGGCCTCGCGCTCGGCACCCCGGCCTACATGGCGCCGGAACAGGCCACCGCCGACCCCGCGCTGGACCACCGGGTGGACCTCTATGCCCTCGGCGTGGTGGCCTATGAGCTCCTCGCCGGCGCACCCCCGTTCGATGCCCCCACGGCCCAGGGCGTCCTGACCGCTCATCTGCTCGATGATCCGCCGCCGCTCGCCGAGCGGGCGCCCGGTACACCCGCGGCGCTGGTCCGGATCGTCGAGCGGGCGCTGGCCAAGTCCCCGGCGGCGCGGTGGCAGAGCGGGGAGGAGCTGCTCGCGGCGCTGGAGCCGCTCACCACGCCGAGCAGCAGCCAGCCGGTGGCGCGGCCGCGGCCGGCCCGGCGCTGGGCGGTGCTCCTGCCCTACCTCATCGTCGCGGGCGCGGTGGCGATCCTGGTGACCCGGAAGGGTCAGCGCCCCCCCGCGCCAGGTGGCTCCCTGCAGCACCAGGTGACCTTCGATGGCCATGTCGGGAGCATCGAGGTCTCGCCCGACGGCGGCGCCCTGGCCTATGTGCGCGAGGATGGTCCCCGGACCTGGCTCATGGTGCGCGACCTGGCGACCGGGACCGACCGGCGGCTGGCGAGCGGCAGCCCGGTGGACCTGCCGCTCTGGTCCGCCGATGGCCGCGAGGTGCGTTTCTGGAGCTTCGAGCAGGGGCAGTACCGCCTCGCCACCGTGCCGCTCGACGGGGGGACACCCCGGGTCGAGATGCGGAGCGGCTCCCTCACCCCGTCACCCGACGCGCGGCTCCTGGCGCGGTCCCCGCAGGGCCGGGGCTATCTCGCGGTGCTCGACTCCACGCACCGCGACTCGGTCGTTGTCCCGGTGGATCGCGATCGCTGGTACAGCCGGGTGGCCTGGGCGGGATCGGGCGGGTTGCTCGCCTACAGCGCCACCCGGCCCGACAGCCGCCACAGTGAGGTGCTGGTGGCATCGGGTCCGGGCTGGCAGCCGGTGCGGGTGGCGGAGGAAAGTACGGCGGTCAGTCGTCCATCGTGGGGCCCCGGCGGGCGCTACCTCTACTACCTGCGCGGTCCCGGTCCGCTCGCCGACCTGATGCGGGTGCGGATCGCCGCCAGCGGTGCCGCGGGCGGGGTACCCGACCTTGTGGCGGCCGGGCTCGAGGTGAGCGGGGTGGAGGTGACGGCGGCATTCCTGCGGTCCATCTCGATCGGCCCCGACGGGCGCCGCGCGTTCTACACCCGGCTGCAGGAGGAGTCCAACCTCTTCCTGGCTCGCCTCGACCCGGAGGGGCTGGGCGAGCCGCCCCGGGCGCTGACGACCGGGTCGGCCCATCACTGGGCTCCCCGGATCTCGCCCGACGGCCGGTCCATCGCCTACCTCCGTACCCGTCCGGACGGTTCCAGCCTCGAGGTGATCCCGCTGGCGGGGGGGCCGTCGCGGGAGGTGGGGCGTCTGCAGGGCGGCCGGGAACTCGCCTGGGCGCCGGACGGACGCCGCATTGCGGTGGTGGCCCCCGACCCGGACGGCGGGCTCGGACTGCAGGTCTTCTCCCTGGACGGCCGGGGAGTGCAGCGGATGTTTCGCGGGCAGGTGGGCGACTTCGTCGCCTGGCTGGGCGATTCGCTCCTGCTCGCCGACCGGATCGGCAACCGGCCCCCGGCGGTGTTCGATCCGGCCTCGCTCGAGGTGCACCCGATCCCCGGACTCGACACCGCCGGCTGGGCCTTCAGCCTCCGGCCCAGTCCCGACCGCGCGCGCCTCGCGATGGCGAGAAACTTCGGTGGCGGGCGCAACGGCTTGCTGCTTCAGGGCCTGGTGGAGCAGGGCAGCGAGATCCTGGTGGACGATGCCCTGTATCCGGTGCGATGGAGTACGGACGGGCGTGAGCTGTACGCGGTGAGTTTCCCCTGGTTCCCCGATTCCACCCAGGTATTCCGCTTCGTGTCGGTGAAGGGGCCGCCGCAGGTGCTGCGCCGCTTCGCGCTGGGCTGGCAGCCGGAGGACGTCACGCCGGATGGCCGCACCGCGGTACTCACCTTCAGCCAGCGGCGCTCCGACGCCTGGGTCCTCGACCTCCCACCCGAACCCTGAGGGCGGCCGTGGCTACACCGCGGCCCGGGCGCGCCAGCGCGCCCGGGCCGCTCGTGCTCCTGGCCATTCCGCTCCACTCAGGGCGTGACGATGATCAGGCCCCGCATCCCCGGATGGAAGTTGCAGCGGTAGCCGTACTGCCCCGCCACGGTGAAGACCACCGATGCGGTATCGTCGACGGAGCCGAAGCTCTTGCTGAAGGCGGGCGCGGCGGCGGTGTCGGTGACCGTGTGGCTGACGTTCTCGTTGCTGCGCCAGGTCACCTTGCCGCCGCTGCCGAGGCTGACGGTGAAGGTGTCGGGGGCGTAGGCCTGGAACCCCTTGGTGGCGGCGCCGGCCACGATCACGACATCGGCCGGGGGCGGGTTGGAGGAGCCGCCGCCACCGCCCCCGTAGCTGCTGCCACAGGCGGCAAGGGCGGAGGCGACGACGATGAGGGCGAGGGGCGTGGTCCGCATGAGGGCCTGACGGGCTGGGGTTGCTGCAATACTCACTTGCCGCCGCGCGTGCGCCATAGGACCGGCATCACAGGATCCGCCGCGCCGCCTCCCGCCAGCCTATATCACTCCGAAACACCTTGCCCTCGAACCGCACCGCCTCGGCCGCGGCCCGGCTCCGCGCCTGCGCCTCGGTGAAGGCCGGCGCTACCGCGGTCACGTTGAGCACCCGCCCGCCATTCGCGCGGAGAATGCCGTCGGCGCCGCGCGTGGTCCCGGCGTGGAACACGGTCACGCCGTCCGGGAGGCTGACGGGCACCTCGATCGCCGCGCCCTTCTCCGGCGCATCGGGATAGCCGCGTGCCGCCAGCACCGTGGTCACCGCGGCCGCCTGGCGCAGGCGCAGCGGCGTGGGGGCCGCGCCGCGCGCCACACGGTGCAGGCACTCGAGCAGTCCCTCCTCGACCAGCGGCAGCACCACCTGGGTTTCCGGGTCGCCGAGACGGCAGTTGAACTCCACCACCCGAAGCCCGCCGTCGGGTCCGACCATCAGGCCGGCGTACAGCACGCCGTTGTAGGGGGCACCGTCCTTCGCCAGCTGGCGCAAGGTGGGCTCCAGCACCTCGGTGCGCGCCCGCGCCAGCAGGGCCGGGGTGGCGAGCGCCACCGGGGCGTAGGCGCCCATGCCGCCGGTGTTGGGGCCGGTGTCACCCTCGCCCAGCCGCTTGTGGTCCTGCGCGGCCGGGAGCAGCTCGAGGCCAGTGCCGTCGGTGATCGCCAGGAGCGAGAGCTCCTCTCCCGGCATGAACTCCTCGATCACCACCACCTCGCCCGCGGCGCCGAATTTTCCCTCGCCCAGCATGGCCTGCACCGCCTCCCGTGCCTCGGCCCGGGTGGCGCAGACGATCGCGCCCTTGCCCGCGGCGAGCCCGGATGCCTTCACCACCAGCGGCTCCGGGTGGCGCGCCACGTAGGCCAGCGCCTCCGCCAGGTCGGTGAGGGTCCGGCTCCGCGCGGTGGGTACGCCGGCACGCTCCATCACCGCCTTGGAGAAGGCCTTGGAGGCCTCGATCTCGGCCGCGGCCCGGTTGGGGCCGAACACCGGATGCCCGGCGGCCCGCAGCCGGTCCGCCAGCCCCAGCGCCAGCGGCGCCTCGGGCCCCACGATGGTGAAGTCGATCCCGTGCGACTGGACGGCCGCCGTGAGGCGGTCGAGGTCGGTGGCGGCGATGGGGAGGTTGGTGGCGAGGTCGGCGGTGCCGGGGTTGCCGGGGGCGGCGAACAACGCGACGCCCGGCGCTTCGCGGCGGAGGGCCCACGCGATCGCGTGCTCGCGCCCCCCGCCGCCCACTACGAGGATCTTCACGTCTGCTGGGCCTTCCGGAAGGCGTCGCGGGCCCGCTCGGCGGCCTTCTTCGCCGCGTCCACGACCTGCCCGAAGGTCTCGCGGGCTTCCTGGGCGTAGTAGTCGCGCGCCGCGCCGACCTCCTCGCGCAGCGGCCGGTCGGCCGCCTCCGCCCCGCGGCGGGTGTACTCCCCGCGCACGATGCGATCGTACTCCCCCTGGGTGATCCAGCGCTGCAGCTCGGCCGCCCGCACCGTGTGCATCGGGTGAGTCACCATCAGGGTGCTCATCACCTTGTAGAGGATGTCGAGCCCCTCGTTGCTTTCGGCATACTCGTGGGCCTGCACCATGAAGGCGTCGAGGTCGAGCTGCCCCTCGTGCGTCCCGGGCCGCACCCCGCCCGCCATCTTCATGTAGAGGCTCTGGGCGGCGATCGGGTCCTGGCTGCCCAGCAGCCCCGCGCGGTCGCTCGAGAGCTCCGACTTCCGCGACCACTCCAGGAACGCCAGCCGGACCGGCAGCAGGGCCAGTCCCGCCAGGCTGGGGAGCGCAGAGGCACTCACCAGGAAGAGGATGGCGGCAATCGTCCGGTAGAAGGCATGTCCGCTCATGACATGGCCCATTTCATGGGCCAGGAGCACCCGCACCTCGTCGTCGTCCAGCAATTCAAGTGCGGCCGAGTGGAGGACGATAAATGGGGAGTCCACGCCGTAGGCCCCGGCATTGAAAACGGGTGTCTGGGAGACGTAGAGCTCGGGCACCGTCGGCCAGTCGAAGGTGGTGCACACCTCGACGTGTGTGGTCCACAGCTTGGGGAACTGTGCCGGGCCCACCCGGATGGCGTTGGCCTGGAACAGCAGGCGGATGCCGCGCTCCCCGCCCAGGAACGCCAGGATCTTCTTGGTCACCTCCTCGAAGCCGGGGACGGACCGCAGGGTCTGCAGGGCCGCGCGGTCGGCCGGATGTTCCCAGCTGACCGGGGCGATGTCCGGGAAGGTCCGGCGCGGACGGGTGGCCGGGGTGGTCATGGCGCGCTCGTGGTTTGGGTCAAGGACCGTACGCCTTTGCCATTAGGTGGTTTCAGGATGAGACAGTGCCAGGACTCGGCGGCAGGCGTGCCGGGCGACGGGATCCGCCCGGATCCAGCGGTCGCCGGACTCGTGGGCCGCCTAGCCGAGCGCCTGCTCCATATCTGCCATGAGGTCGTCGGAATCCTCGATGCCGCAGCTCAGCCGGACCAGGCTGTCCGTCAGCCCCATCGCCTGCCGCAGCGCCACCGGGACCGACGCGTGCGTCATGCTCGCCGGGTGCCCGATCAGGCTTTCCACGCCGCCCAGCGACTCCGCCAGGGCGAAGACCTTCGTCCGTTCCACCACCCGGCGGGCCAGGGCGACGTCGCCCAGCTCGATCGAGATCATCCCGCCGAAGCCCCGCATCTGCTTCCGCGCGAGCGCATGCTGCGGATGATCCTCCAGCCCCGGATAGTACACCTTCAGCACCTTCGGGTGCCGCACCAGCCAGGCGGCGAGGGCCCGGCCGTTGGCGTCGTGCTGCCGCATGCGGAGCGGGAGGGTCTTGAGCCCGCGCAGGCAGAGCCAGCAGTCCATCGGGCCCGGCACGCCGCCGGCCGCGTTCTGCAGGAAGCCGATCCGCTCCGCCAGGTCCTCCCGGGCGGTGACCAGCAGCCCGCCGACCATGTCGCTGTGGCCGTTGAGGTACTTGGTGCTGGAGTGGAGCACCAGGTCGGCGCCGAGCGCGAGCGGGTTCTGGAAGTACGGGGTGGCGAAGGTGTTGTCTACCGCGAACAGGATCCCGTGCGCCTGGGTGATGTGGCCGATGGCCTCGAGGTCGGCCAGGAACATCATCGGGTTGGTGGGCGTCTCGCCGTACACCAGCCGGGTGGCCGGCGTGATGGCGCGGGCCACGTGCTCCGGGTCCCGCATGTCCACGAAGCTGAACGTGAGGCCCAGCCGGCCGTAGACCCGCTCCATCAGCCGGTGGGAGCCGCCGTAGACGTTCTCGCCGCAGATCACGTGGTCGCCGGCGGAGAGCAGCTTGAGGATGGTATCGAGCGCCGCGAGCCCCGAGCCGAAGGCGAACCCGTGGGTGCCGCCCTCGAGGCTCGCGACGCAGCGCTCCAGCGCCTCGCGGGTCGGGTTCTGGGTCCGGGCGTACTCGTAGCCCTTGTGGCGGCCCAGCCCCTCCTGCACGTAGGTGGAGGTCTGGTAGATCGGCGTCATCACCGCACCGGAGAGCGGGTCCGGCGACTGCCCGGCGTGCACCGCGCGGGTGGCGAAGCCGTGGTGCGTGTCCTCGTCGCGAAGCTGGGTCATGCGGGTCGGGGTTGGAGTCGGGCGAAGGTTACCCGGCCGGTGGGGGGCCAGCAAGCGCGGCCGGCCCGCGAGGCGTGCCGCTGATGCTCGATCGCGTCGCTGCCGCGCTCGAGCCCCGCGTGCTCGCGCCCCGCTGCCTCGTGGTGGACGATGATGCGCCGGTGCGCTCCGCCATCGCGCGGGTGATCCAGCTGCTCGGCCTGGAACCGCTGGAGGCGCCGGATGGCGCCGAGGCGCTGCGGCTGCTCGCCGCCGAGGGCGAGGTCCCGATCATCATCACCGACGTGAACATGCCCGGCGTCTCGGGGATGGAGCTGCTGGAGGAGGTCACCAGCCGTTATCCCGACACCGCCGTGCTCATGCTCTCCGGGGTCTCCGACGTGAAGACCGCGGTGGCCTGCCTCGACAAGGGCGCGCTCGACTACATCGCCAAGCCGGCGCTGCTGGAGGAGGTGCGGGCCCGCGTGGCCAAGGCCCTCGAGAAGCGCGACCTGCTGCTGCAGAAGCGGTTCTACCAGCGGAACCTGGAGCTCCGGGTCCGGGTCCAGGCCAACCGCATCAAGGAGCTGTTCCTCCAGGGGGTGCAGACGCTGGCCCACGCGCTGGAAGCCAAGGACGCGTACACCAGCGGCCACTCCATCCGGGTGAGCCGCTACGCGGTGCAGACCGCCATCCGGCTGGGCTTCACCGGGGAGCGGCTGGAGGAGATCCGGCTGGGCGCCGAGTTGCACGACATCGGCAAGATCGGCACCCGCGAGGCGGTGCTGAACAAGCCCGGCCCGCTTACCGATGAGGAGTTCCAGCACATCACCGAGCACACCCTGCTGGGCGAGAAGATCCTGGAGCCGCTCGCGCGGGAGAACCCGACCGTGCTGCGCATCGTCCGCAATCATCACGAGCGCATGGACGGCCGCGGCTTCCCCGACAAGCTCGCCGGCACCGCGATCCCGGTCGAGGCCCGCATCGTCGCGGTGGTGGACGCCTTCGATGCCATGACCACCAACCGGGCCTACCGCGCCTCCCGGACCCCCGCCGCCGCGATCGAGGAGCTCGATCGCTGCCGCGACAGTCACTTCGACACCGACGTGGTCCGGGCCTTCAAGGAAGCCTTTCCGGACCCGTCCCAGCTGCCCCTGAACGTCTGAGCCCGGACGCCCGCCGAGTGGGTGAGCCCGGTCACCGCCGGGAGGTGCGCCGCAGGGCGAGACTAGGGCATGTCCTCAGAATCCGCGCCGCGCCGGCGGGGAGCCACCCCTGCTGCGTCGTTCACGTCCGCCAACGCCCCGCTGCCGGAGGGTGGGCCCGCCGTCTGCCTGCTGGTGGACGACGACGCCGACCTCCGCCGGGCGATGGCGCACGTGCTGGAGGGGATGGGGCTGGCCTGCCTGGAGGCGGGGTCCGGCCTCGAGGCCCTGACCCTGCTCGACCAGGCGGGCGAACTGCCGCTGCTGGTGTCCGACGTGTCCATGCCCGGGCTCGACGGCCTGGGGCTGCTGCGCGAGGTGCGGCGCCAGTATCCCGACATGGCGGTGGTGATGCTCTCCGGCATCCGCGAGGCGGAGACCGCCGTCGCCTGCCTCCAGGCCGGCGCCCTCGATTACATCACCAAGCCGGCGCTCCTGGGCGAGATCCAGTCGCGCATCCGCCGGGCACTGGAGAAGCGCCGGCTGGTGCTGCAGAACCGGTACTACCAGGAGAACCTGGAGCGGCTGGTGGACCGGCAGGCGGCGCGCATCAAGGAGATGTTCCTGGAGGGGGTGCAGACCCTGGTCCAGGCGCTCGACGCCAAGGACCCCTACACCCGCGGCCACTCCACCCGGGTGAGCCTGTACGCCGAGCGGATCGCGGAGCAGCTGGGGTACTCGGGGCAGGCGCTGGAGGACATCCGGCTGGGCGCCGCGCTGCACGACATCGGCAAGATCGGCACCCCGGAGTCCATCCTGCGCAAGCCGGGCCCGCTCACTTCCGAGGAGTTCACCTCGATCAGCGAGCACACGGTGCTGGGCGAGCGGATCCTCGCCCCGCTGGTGCGGCAGAACCCGCTGGTGCTGTCCATCGTGCGCTCCCACCACGAGCGGGTGGACGGCGCCGGCTTCCCCGATCACCTCGAGGGGCCCCGCATCCCGTGGGCGGCCCGCATCGTCGCCGTAGCCGATGCCTACGATGCCATGACGACCGACCGCTCCTACCGCGCCTCGCTCGACCCGGCGGTGGCGCTGGCGGAACTCGAGTCGCACGCCGGGAGCCACTTCGACCGGGAGGTGGTGGCGGCGTTCCGCGCCGCCTTCCCCGATCCCACCGGGAGTCTCCTGGGGGAGGCGCAGGCCTAGCCTCCGCCGGTCCCGCCCCGCCTCGTCCCGCCCCACCCGACGCGCTACCTTACCGCCATGTCTGATACCCTGATGATCAGTGTGTCCGGGATGCGCGGGATCGTGGGCAAGGATCTCACCCCGGAACTCGTGGCCCGCCACGCCGCCGCCCTCGGCGCGTGGGCGCGGCAGAATGGCAAGCCCCTCGTGGTTCTGGGGCGCGATGCCCGCACCAGCGGGCCGATGTTCGCGCGGGCCGCGACCGCCGGCCTCATGTCGGTCGGCGTGGAAGTCGTGGACGTCGGCATTGCCCCGACCCCCACCGTGCAGCTGGCGGTGGAATTCCACCACGCCGGCGCCGGCCTCATCCTCACCGCCAGCCACAACCCGATCGAGTGGAACGCCCTCAAGCTGGTGGGGCCGGACGGGATCTTCCTCGACGGCGCCGCCGGGACCGCGGTGCGCGCCCTCGCCGAGGCGGGCCCGCCCCGCACCGGGTGGGAAGGCATCGGGACGGTCCGGGAGGACCGGGACGCGATCGCCCGGCACCTGGACCTGGTGCTGGCGCTGCCCCACATCAACGCCGACGCCATCCGGGCCCGGAAGTTCGTGGTGGCCCTCGACTGTGTGCGCGGCGCCGGCGGCACCACCATCCCCGCGCTGCTGGAGCGGCTGGGCTGCCGGGTGCACGCCATCAACATCGAGGTGGATGGCCGCTTCCCCCGGCCGCCGGAACCGCTGCCGGAGAACCTGGGCGACCTCGGCCGCCTGGTGCGGGAAAGTGGGGCGGCCCTCGGGCTGGCCGTGGACCCGGACGTGGACCGGCTGGCCCTGGTGGACGAGACCGGTGCGCCGATCGGGGAGGACTACACCCTGGCCCTCGCGGTCCGCGCCATCCTGCAGCATTCGGCGGCGCCCCGGGGCAGCCTGCCGACCGCCCCCGCCGTCGTGGCCAACCTCTCCACCAGCCTGGTGGTGGAGGATGCCGCCCGGATGGGGGGCGGCCGCTTCGTCCGGGCCCCCGTGGGGGAGGCCAACGTGGCCCGGGTGATCCAGGAGGAGGCCGCGCTGATCGGAGGGGAGGGGAACGGGGGGGTCATTCTGCCGTCGTTGCACGTAGGCCGCGATGCGCCCGTGGGTGTGGCACTGATCCTGCACTTGCTTGCAGCAACGGGACAGTCGGTGACCAGCCTGGTAGGGGGGCAGCCCCGGTACCGGATCGTGAAGGCTAAGGCGCCACGCGGCAACGAGTTAGCTCCTGTTTACGCGCGCCTGAAGGCCCGGTTTCCGGAGGCAGTGCCGGATACGCGCGACGGACTGAGGCTTGCATGGTCTGACCGCTGGGTGCACGTCCGGCCTTCCGGGACCGAACCGATCGTGCGGTTCATCGCCGAGGCCCCGACCGAGGCGGAGGCCGAAGGGCTGGTCTCCGTCTGTCGCGAATTCTTCTCCAGCTAAGGACGGCCTGGCATGTGTGGGATCGTCGGGTATGTGGGACCCCGCCAGGCGGTGGGGCTGCTGATCGAGGGGCTCCGGCGCCTCGAGTACCGGGGGTATGACTCCTCCGGGATCGCGGTCCTGAACGGGCAGGGTCTGGTGGTGCTCAAGCAGTCGGGGAAGCTCTCGGCGCTGGAGCAGCAGCTCGGGGACTATTCCCCGAAGGGCACCATCGGGATCGGGCACACCCGCTGGGCCACCCACGGTCCGCCGACGACCACCAACGCGCATCCCCACACCGACCAGTCGGGGAAGATCGCGCTGATCCACAACGGCATCATCGAGAACGCCGGCGCCATCAAGCAGGTGCTGCAGCAGCGCGGGCACAGCTTCAAGTCCGAGACCGACACCGAGGTCCTGGCCCACCTCGTGGGCGAATGCTACCGCGGCAACCTCGAGGAGGCCGTGGCCGAGGCGCTGCGCGAGGTGGATGGCGCCTACGGCCTGGCGGTGATCTGCGAGGACGAGCCGGACGTGCTGGTGGCGGCCCGGAAGGGTTCGCCGCTGCTGGTGGGCGTGGGCGATGGCGAGTGGTTCGTGGCCTCCGACGCCTCGGCGATCCTGGCCCACACCCGCTCGGTGGTGTACCTGGACGACGGCGAGATGGTCGTGCTGACCCGGAAGGGCTACCACGTCCGCGACCTGGCGGCCACCCGGATCGAGAAGCCGGTCAACCAGATCGAGTGGGACCTGGCCACCATCGAGCGCGGCGGCTACAACCACTTCATGCTGAAGGAGATCTTCGAGCAGCCCGACACGGTGCGGAACACCATGCGGGGCCACCTGCTCGAGGAGGAGGGGACGGCGCGGGTCAGCGGCCTCAACCTCACGGACGACGAGATCAAGAAGATCGACCGTATCGTGATCACCGCCTGCGGCACCAGCTGGCACTCGGCCCTGATCGGCGAGTACATGCTGGAGGAGCTGGCGCGGATCCCGGTGGAGGTCGAGTACGCCTCCGAGTTCCGCTACCGCAATCCGGTGGTGGACGATCGCACCCTGGTCATCGGGATCTCCCAGTCGGGCGAGACCGCCGACACCCTGGCCGCGATCCGGGAGGCCAAGCGCCGCGGCGCGCGGACCATCGGCCTGGTGAACGTGGTCGGCTCGACCATCGCCCGCGAGGTGGACGGCGGCATCTACCTGCACGCCGGCCCCGAGGTGGGCGTGGCGAGCACCAAGGCGTTCACCAGCCAGGTGATCGCGCTGGCGCTGATCACCCTGCGCTTCGGCCGGCTGCGCAACCTGAGCATCCTGCAGGGCCGGCAGATCATCCAGGGGCTGCGCGCCCTGCCGGGCCAGATCCAGGACATCCTCGACCGGGCCCACGAGGTGGAGGCCCTGGCGGAGAAGTACTGGCGCAGCAACAACGCGCTCTACCTGGGCCGGGGGGTCAACTTCCCGGTGGCCCTGGAGGGCGCGCTCAAGCTCAAGGAAATCTCCTACATCCACGCCGAGGGCTATCCCGCGGCGGAGATGAAGCACGGGCCCATCGCGCTGATCGATGAGAACATGCCGGTGGTGTTCATTGCCCCGCGCGACGCGGTGCACGGCAAGATCGTCAGCAACGTGGAAGAGGTGCGCGCCCGCGGCGGCCAGGTGATCGCCATCAAGAACGACGGCGACGACCAGATCAAGCGGCTCGCCGCGGCGACGTTCACCATCCCGGAGACGCTCGACCTGCTGACCCCGATCCTCACGATCATCCCGCTGCAGCTGTTCAGCTACTACGTCGCGGTGCGCCGCGGCTGCAACGTGGACCAGCCGCGCAACCTGGCCAAGAGCGTCACGGTCGAGTAGCCCGGCCCCGGTGCGCCACGACGGGCGGCTCCCGGCCGGGAGCCGCCCGTCGGCGTGTCCGGGGGTGCCCTTCTCTCCGGCGCCCGCGGCCGCTACCCTACGCCCCCATGCGCATCGTGCTCCAGCGGGTCACCCGCGCCAGCGTCACGATCGACGGCCGGGTGGCCGGCGCCGTCGGGCGGGGATTCTGCCTGCTGGTCGGGTTCACCCACCATGACACCGCCGCCGAGGTGGATTGGATGGCGGAGAAGGTGGCGGGCCTCCGGCTCTTCACCGACGCCGAGGGAAAGATGAACCTGGGGCTGGAGGAGGTGGGCGGGGGGCTGCTGGTGGTGTCCCAGTTCACCCTCTACGGGGACGCCCAGAAGGGGCGCCGGCCGTCGTTCATCGCCGCGGCGCGGCCGGAGGTGGCGATCCCCCTGTACGAGCGGTTCCTGACCCAGCTCCGCGGGCGCGGGCTGCAGGTGGAGACGGGGGAGTTCGGGGCCATGATGCAGGTCGAGATCCACAACGACGGCCCGGTGACGCTGGTGCTCGACCGGGACCCTGCCGGCGGGTGAGGGCGGGTCAGTCGCGGGCCGAGAGCAGGTACTGGCGCAGCCGGCCGATCGCCTCGATGACCTGGAGCGAGCGGCGCGAGAACTCGCTGTCGAACCCCATCAGTCGGTGGGCCTGCTCGAGGTGCCCCTCGTTGATCTCCCGGGCCACGCGCGCCGCCGCCCGGTGAAAGGCGGCATGGGCCTCCTCCAGCGCGCGGTACTCCGCCCGGTCCGCCAGTCGCGCCTGCTCCTGGGCGATCCAGCGGCCCAGGTCGCAGTCCCGGTCCCGGCCCACCTGCTCCGCATCGAGCGGCGCGCCCTCGGCCATGCTCGCGTGCAGCCGGCGCTTCCAGCGGGTGTGGGCCAGGATGGCCGTGTCGAAGTCCACCGATCCTCCATCGGGTGCCTGCGGGTGACCGCCAAAGATATCGTGCCCCGGATCCGCCGCACCTCGCGCCACGCCCACCCCCGGCCAGCCCTGCGATGCCCCCCCTCCTGATCCTGGCCTCCGGCTCCCCCCGGCGGCGCGAGCTGCTGCAGATGCTCGGCATCCCGTTCGAGGTCCGTCCCTCGCACATCCCGGAGGCGCCGGAGCCGGGCGAGGCGCCGGTGGCCTATGCCGAACGGCTGGCACGGGAGAAGGCCCGGAGCGTGCCCGGGGAGCTGGTGCTGGGCGCCGACACCACCGTGCTGCTGGACGGGCATCTGCTGGAGAAGCCGGCGGATGCGGCGGACGCGCTGCGGATGCTCCGGACCCTCCAGGGCCGGACCCACGAGGTCATCACCAGCGTCGCGCTGGCTCATCATGGCACGGTGGACCAGGCCACCGACATCACCCGGGTGACCTTCCGCCCGGCCGACGACGCCTACCTCCGCGCCTACATCGCCACCGGCGAGCCGATGGACAAGGCGGGGGCCTATGGCATCCAGGGATATGGTGCGGCGCTGGTGGAGCGGATCGAGGGCGACTTCTTCGGGGTGATGGGGCTGCCGCTCCGCCTGGTGCTGGGGCTGCTGGCGCGGGCGGGGACGCCGTACCGCTTCGGGCGCTAGCTAGACGGTGACCTGCCACACCGGCACCGCCTGAGCCCGGTTCTTCACGTTGAGGGGGTCGCGGGCCTCGACCGGCGGCTTGTGCTTGAGCACCTGGTACAGCGGGTCGCTGATCAGGATCTCGCCGCCCTTGGCGTTGGAGCAGAGCCGGCTGGCGACGTTCACGTTGTCGCCGATGACGGTGTATTCCAGCCGCAGGTGGCTGCCGATGTTCCCCGCGAAGGTCTCGCCGTAGTTGATCCCGATGCCCACGCTGATGCTGGGGCGGCCCTCCGCCTCCCAGGTGCGGTTGAGCTCGTTGATGGCCCGCTGCATCGCGATCGCCGCCTGTACCGCGCGGTCGGGATCGTCGGCGTGGGGCACCGGGGCACCCCACAGGGCCATCACGGCGTCGCCGATGAACTTGTCCAGCGTCCCGCCGTGGGAGAAGATGATGTCCACCATCTCGGTGAAGTAGCTCGACAGCAGCCCCGCGATGCTCTCGGGGCTCATCTGCTCCGACATGGTGGTGAAGCCGCGGATGTCGGAGAAGAGGATCGTGACCGGGCGCTTGTCGCCGCCCAGCTTGACCGCCCCCTGCTGCTGCGCGATCTCCGCCGCCACGTTGGGCGCGAAGTAGCGCTCGAAGTTGGACCGCACCATCGCCTCGCGCTGGATCTGCTCCGCGAAGCGGCTGTTCTTGATGGCGATCGCGGCCAGCCCGCCGAACGCGATCAGGAACTGCAGGTCCTCGTCGTTGAACGAGTTGGTGGCGGTGAGGTTGTCCACGTAGAGGATGCCGAGCACCATCTCCGCGCTGGCCATGAGGGGGATGCACATGGCGCTGCGCACGCTCTGCAGCATGATGGAGGCGCCGCCCTTGAAGCGGTCGTCCGCGACGGCGTTGTCGGTCAGGATCGCGACCCGTTCCTCCACGGCCTTCCGGGCGATCGAGCGGGGCACATGCTGCGAGGAGCTGTCGCCCAGCCGGCTCTTGGAGACCCGGGGTACCAGCTCCCCGGAGTCGGTGCGGAGCAGCACCGAGACCCGGTCCACCCCCATCACGTCGAAGGTGGTCTCCACCACCCGGCCCAGCAGCTTGTCGAGGTCCAGCTCGCCCGAGAGCTTCTGCGATACCTCCAGCAGCAGCGAGAGCTTCCGGGCGTTGCGCTCGGCGGTGCTGGCGCCGGCCACCTTGAGCTGGCCCTGCGCGGCGGCCTCCGCAGAGCGGGACGCCTCGTCCACCATGCCCGGCAGCCCCGCGCCGCTCATCGCGATCTGCTTCACGATGGTGCCGCCGGGATGGGGCAGGTTCTGCCCGGTGGTGACCAGCCGGGCGCTCCCCATCTCCGGGGTCTTGAGCTGGAACACCACCTTGCCGAACGTCACCGAGTCGCCGGCCTCGAGGGTGCCGCCGGTGACCCGCTCGCCATTGATGAAGGTGCCGTTGGAGCTGCCGAGATCCTTGAGCGCCACCGCAGCCGCGCTCACCACCAGCTCGGCGTGGCGCCGGCTGATCGTGGGGTCGAAGATGGGGATGTCACTGGTCACCGCCCGGCCCACGATGTAGGTGTGGCCGGGCGACAGCTCGAAGTCCTGGTCGCCGGTGAAGGAGACGAGCTTGAAGGGCATAGGTCCGGAATATATGCGGCGCCGGAGGGGGGGGCTAATCGCCCGGCGCGGTGCTCAGCCGCGGTGCGCCGCCGCCAGGGCCAGCGCCGCCAGCACCGCGCGGGCCTTGGCCTCGGTCTCGCGGAACTCCGCGGCGGGGTCGGAATCGGCCACGATCCCGGCGCCGGCCTGGACCCAGGCCCGGTCACCGCGCAGGATGGCGGTCCGGATGGCGATGGCCGTGTCGAGGGTGCGCGCCCCCCAGCCCACGTAGCCGACGGCGCCGGCGTAGGGGCCCCGGCGGGTCGGCTCCAGCGCGTCGATGATCTCCATGGCCCGCACCTTGGGGGCGCCACTCACGGTGCCGGCCGGGAAGCAGGCCCCGAGCGCGGCGAGCGCGTCGAGTCCCGCCCGGAGCCGGCCCCGGACCTCGCTCACCAGGTGCATCACGTGGGAGTACCGCTCCACCACCTGGAAGGCGGTGAGCCGGACGCTGCCGAATTCCGCCACCCGGCCGACGTCGTTCCGCCCCAGGTCCACCAGCATCAGGTGCTCCGCCCGTTCCTTCGGGTCCGCCTCCAGCTCGGCCTGGAGCGCCTGATCTTGCGCGGCGGTGAGCCCGCGGGGGCGGGTGCCCGCGATCGGCCGCACGGTGAGCTCGCCGTCCTCCACCCGGATCAGCACCTCGGGCGAGCTGCCCACGATGTGCAGCTCGTCGAAGTGGAGGAAGTAGAGGTACGGCGCCGGGTTCAGGGCGCGGAGGTAGCGGTAGGTGAGGAACGGGTCGGGCGCGTCGAGGTCGATGCGCCGGGAGAGCACCGTCTGGAAGGTGTCGCCGGCGGCGATGTGCTCCTGGATGGTGCGCACGCCGGCCTGGTACCCCTCCGCGTCGTAGGGCGAGCGGGTCGCCGGCAGCGGGGCGGGGGTCTCGATTTCCAGCGGGGCCAGGGTGGAGGGGGCCTGCAGGCGGTCCAGCCACGCCGCGATGCGCGCGGTGGCTCCGTGGTAGAGGGCCTCCAGCGCGGCGGGCGTCATGCCCTCGCGCACCTCCACGCTGGCGATGATCGTGGCGCGGTTGAACAGGTTGTCGAGCACCAGCAGGGTGTCGGCCACCATGAGCAGCGCGTCGGGGAGCCCGCGGTCGTCGGGTGGCGCGTGGGGCAGCCGCTCCAGGGTGCGCACCACGTCGTAGCCGATGTAGCCCACCGCGCCGCCGGTGAAGCGCGGCAGCCCCGGCAGGTCCACGGGAGGGTAGCGGCGCATCTCCCCCGCGAGGTGATCCAGCGGCGCCAGGTCGGTGGCCACCGTCGCCCAACCGGTCGCCGGGGTCCAGCGGCGCACCTCGGCCCCGCGGTAGCTCAGGACCTCGCGCGGGTCGGTGGAGAGGAAGGTGTAGCGGGCCCAGCGCTCGCCGCCCTCGAGCGACTCGAGCAGGAAGCCATACTTCCCGCGGTGCAGCTTGGCGAACGCGGCCACCGGCGTGTCCCCGTCCAGCACCACCTGCCGCACCACCGGCACCATGCCGGGCTGGGCGCGCGCCAGGAAATCGGGGAGACTGCTGAAGCCGGGGGCCATGGGGTGCGGGGGTCGGGGGGAGGAACGTGGCCGGGATCGGCGGACCGGGTAAGCTATCCCGGCCCGTGGGCCGGCGCGACGGCACCGGTCAGCGCGGTGCGGCCACCAGGTAGGTGCCCGGCCCGCGCAGTGGGGCCTCGAGGTTGTCAGAGGCGGGGCGGGACGAGGGCAGTTCTCCCCAGGCGCCGTCCGGCAGCCGCACCAGCACGACCAGGGCCCGCTCGAACCGCACCGGGCTGCCGTAGCGCGCCAGGCCGGCGTTCGGCGCCGCGAAGTGCACCGGATACTTGAAGCGCAGCCGGGCCCCGCTCGCCGGGGGGACGCTGGACCCCACCGTGACGCCGTAAAGGCCGGGGAGCGGGTTCACCGTGACGGTGACACTCTCCGGCGTGCCCGGCGCGGCGAAGGCCTCGGCGGGGAACGCCAGCTCCACGAACACTGTATTGTCCGGGGGCCCGTGCCGGAGGATGATCTTGCGGGGGGTACCGGCGGCGAAGGTCACCGTGGTGTCGCTCGGGGCCACCCCCGCGACCTCCAGCGGGAACAAGTCGGCCTGGGCCAGTACCCGGTTGACCTGATTCCCGCCGGCGTCGGGTTGCGGCGCCCCCGGGGCGGCGCGGCCGCAGGCGGCGGCGAGGGCCACGAGGGGCAGGAAGCGTCGGATCACGGCTGGAACTTACCATGGGCGGGGCGGCGACCGGATGCCGACAGCAGCGCCGAGGGGAGACCGGACGGGAACGGGGGCGGCCGCCGCGCTGCTCCTGGCGCTCGTGCTCGTTCCCGGGCTCGGGGCCCAGGCCTGGGACGATTCCACCACCCTGGCGCTGGTGCAGCGGGCGATCGCCGCGCGGGAGCGGGCCCAGCCCGACTCCTCGCTCCGGAGCTACCACACCACCGCGCACGGCTTCGTCTTCTTCCTGGGGCAGGCCGGCCGCGACCTCGCCGCGCCGCCCCGCCTGATCAAGGCCGACGAACTGCTGGTGGATGTCTACTGGCAGGCCCCGTCGCTGCACCGGCAGGTCATCCGCGCCTGGCGCGACGGCCGCTGGCTCCCCACCGACATCAGCTACCACCGCGACCACCTCGGCATCGTCACCAACAACTTCGGCGACCGGATCCGCATCGGGGAGGGCGACGAGGTGCGCGACGTCGTCCACCCGCTCGCGCCCGAGGGCCCCGCCGCGTACCGGTACCGGCTGGCCGACTCCATCCGCGTCACCATCCACGACACCGCCCGGGTGCTGCAGGAGGTGCTGGTCGAGCCGCGCGATCCCGACGCACCGCGGGTCATCGGCACCCTCTCGCTGGATGCCTCCACCGCCGACCTGGTCCGCTTCCGCTTCAGCTTCACGCCCTCGGCATACCTCGATCCCTCCCTCGAGGACCTGAGCGTCAGCCTGGAGAATGCCCGGGTCGAGGGGCGCTGGTGGCTGCCCTGGCGGCAGGAGATCGAGATCCGCCGCCGGCTTACCTGGCTCGACCTGCCGGCCCGCTCGATCATCCGTGGCCGGTGGGAGATCGGCGAGTACCAGCTCAATGCCGAGGTGCCGGTCGCGGTGCGGCGCGGGCCGGCGGTGGGTGGGCTGCTGGGCCCCGCGGACAGCACGGGCACCTGGGAGCAGCCGCTGGCGCAGGCGGTGGAGGGGGTCGCCGCGCCGGTGGCGCGCAGCGACCTCGATGCCCTCCGGGATGAGGTGACCAGCCTGGCACAGGGGCGGCAGCTCAGCGGGCTGGCGCGGGCGCGGCTGGGCGTCAGCGCTATCAGCGACCTGGTGCGGGTCAACCGCGTGCAGGGCCTGACCGTGGGACTCGGGCTGGCACTCGCGCCGGCACCGGGGGTGCGGCTGGAACCACGCGCGGCGGTGGGGACGGCTGACGGTCGGGGCACCGGCGGCGCCGCCCTTCGGTTCGGGCGGGGGCGCCTCGGGGCGACGCTCTATGGCGGACGGCGGCTGTCGGACCTCGCCGACCGGCCCATCGCGTCCGGGGTGGTGCGCTCGGTGGTGGCCCAGGAGGGAGGGCTCGACCTGGGCGACTACGTCCTGCTGGACGAGGCCGGCCTGCAGCTCACCCGGCGGCTGGGCGGCGGCGCGGGGCGCTACCTGCAGCTGCTCACCGGGGTGGAGCACTCGCGGTCGGTCCGCACGGAGGCCACGCCGGCCAGCGGCCGCTACCGCCTCAACCCCGCCCTCGGGGCGGGTACCATTGGCGTCGGCCGGCTGACGCTCGCCCTCGAAGGGGCGCGGCTCGACCGGGACGCCGGGTACGCCCTCACCCTCGGGCTCGAGGGCGGCGCCGGGGATCGCGATTACCTGCGCGCGACGGCATCGTTCGAGGGGCGCCAGCCGCTGGGGCCGGGCGTGGCCGCGCTGCACCTCGAGGGCGGCTGGGGCAGCGCCGAGTTGCCCCGGTACCGGAGCTTCGCGACCGGAGGCTGGGGCACCCTGCCCGGCGTGGGCTTCCGTGCGCTGGGCGGAAGGCGGCTGGCGCTGGGGCGGCTCGAGTACCGGCTGGGCGTCCCGGCCCCGGCGATCCCGCTGGGGCCCTACGTCTCGACCGGGAACCGGATGGTGCTGGCCCCGTTCCTCGGGGCGGGTGTCGCGGGGGACGGCCTGGCCGGGGTGCCCTGGCGGGCCACCGGACGGATCCAGCCGGTGGCGGGGCTCGGGCTGGAGCTGTTCCAGCGCCTGCTCAGGGTGGAGGCAGGGGTAGGCCTCCGGACCGGCCGGGTGGGGGTCTCGGTGGATGTGGATCGGGAGTGGTGGGACATCCTCTAGCCCACTCCCCGGGGCCGCCCGGGGCGCTTAGCTTTCATCTGGCTCCCGAAACTAACCGATTCTCCCGCTTGGGCTTGCATGCAGTTTACCGACGAGTGGCTGGCCCCGACACTCGAGAAGCTGATTGGCGCCGACCCCCTCACCGCCCTGCGGGGTGAGGAGGCGGCGGAGCCGCAGTCGTTGTGGGCGACGGCGGTGCAGCGCAAGCTCGTCTCCGACGACGAAGTGCTGCGCGCGGCGGCGGCCCGGTTCCGCCTGCCCGTGGCCGACCTGTCGGAGCTCGACCGCTCGCTGCGCGACCTGGTCCCCGAGCCGCTGGTGCGCCGCTTCGGCATCCTGCCGCTGCGCCAGACCGACGCGCTGCTCGAGATCGCCACCGCGAATCCCTTCGACATCGACGCGGAGAAGGACCTCGCCTTCGCCACCGGGCGCGAGGTGCGCTCGTTCCTCTGCTCGCCACTCAAGATCCGCGAGACGATGGACGAGCTCTACCGCGGCGGCGGGTCCGACGTCGTCGCGGCGCTGCTGGGCGGGATGGACGGCGGGCTCGAGATCACCCAGCTCGACGAGGACAGCGCGGTCACCGACCTCGCCGCCTCGGCGGAGGAGGCGAGCCAGCGCCCCGTCGTGCGGCTGGTCGACCTGATGCTCTCCGACGGCATCCTGGCGCGGGCCAGCGACATCCACATCGAGCCCGGCGAGGCCGGCGTCGCGGTGCGCTACCGTATCGACGGCGTGCTGCGCCAGGTGATGAACATCCCCCGCTCCGCGGGCGCGCCCCTCATCTCCCGCATCAAGATCATGTCGGGGCTCGACATCGCCGACCGGCTGCGGCCGCAGGACGGGCGCGCGCGGGTGGCGGTGAACGGCGCCCCGGTGGACCTCCGGGTCTCGACCCTCCCTGCCTCGATGGGCGAGAAGGTCGTGATCCGGATCCTGAATGCCAAGGCGACGGTACTGACGCTCGAGTCGCTCGGCATGTCGGTGGACGAACGGGCCCAGATGCAGGCCCTGCTCAACAACAAGGAAGGCGTCATCCTGGTCACCGGGCCGACGGGCTCGGGCAAGACCACCACGCTCTACTCGATGCTCCGCATGGTGCAGAGCGAGGGCGTGAACATCGTGACGGTCGAGGACCCGGTCGAGTACCGGCTGGGCAAGGGCATCGTGCAGGTGCAGGTGCACGAGAAGGCCGGCCTGACCTTCGCCGCGGCGCTGCGCTCGATCCTGCGGCAGGACCCGGACGTGGTGCTGGTGGGCGAGATCCGCGACCGGGAGACCGCGCAGATCGCGGTGCAGGCCTCGCTGACCGGCCACCTGGTGCTGTCGACGCTGCACACCAACGACGCGCCCAATGCGGTGACGCGCCTCGTGGACATGGGCATCGAGTCCTACAAGCTGGCCTCGGCGCTCCGCGGGGTGATCGCCCAGCGGCTCATGCGGAAGCTGTGCACCACCTGCAAGGAGCCTACCGACCAGGAGCCGCCGGAGCGGATCCGCCGCTTCATCCCGGCCGGCACCCCGATCTACCGCCCGGTCGGCTGCCCCGACTGTTCCATGACCGGCTACCGCGGCCGCTTCAGCGTGGTCGAGGTGCTGACCATGAACCTCGAGCTGGAGCGCCTGATCGGCGGCGGCGGCACCGCGGAGAAGATCGCGGAGGCGGGCCGCGCCAACGGGATGCGCTCGCTGTTCGACAGCGGGCTCAAGCACGTGCTCGCCGGCGAGACCAGCACCGACGAGCTGCTCCGGGTGGTGGATGTGCCCATGGCCGAGGGGGGCGCCGCGGGCACCGCGCGCTCGTCGGGCGCGGTGGCGGCGCCCAAGGCGCCGGAGGCGTCGCCGCGCAAGACACCCCCGTCGGTGCCGATCGTGGCGCCGGCCGCCGCGGCGACCGCGGTGGTGGAGCCGCCCCGGCGGGCGCCGGAGCCGGACCTGAGCGGCGCGTTCGACCTGCTGGAGGAGGACGAGACCGTCGACGTCTCCGCCACCCGCAAGGCGCTGAAGGGGATCTCGGTGCTGCTGGTGGACGACGAGGACGTGCTTCGCAAGGTCATGAAGGACCTCCTCTCCCGTGACGGCTACCGGGTGGTGGAGGCCGCGACCGGCCTCGAGGCCCTGGACCAGGTGGACCGCCACGCGCCCGACATCATCGTGCTCGACCTGAACCTGCCGGGCCTCGACGGCTATTCCGTCCTGAAGGAACTCCGCACCCGCCCGGCCACCGCCAAGGTGCCGGTCATCGTCCTCACCGCCAAGGGGGACGAGGACAACGAGGTGCGGGTCTTCGAGCTGGGCGCCGACGACTTCCTCAGCAAGCCCTTCCGCGCCAAGGCGCTCTCCAAGCGCCTCGAAGTCGTCCTCGGCCGCCGGAAGTAGGCCGTCCCCGTCATGCTGCCGGATCCCGCGCCCGCCCTGGGCCAGGTCAAGCCGTCCGTACGGGCCCAGGCGGCGTACACCCTCGCGGCGCCCGCCGCCCGGCTCAAGCTCAACCAGAACGAGGCGCCCGCCGACCTCCCGCCCGCCCTCAAGCGGGAGATCCTGGAGCGCGCCGCGGCCACGCCCTGGCACCGCTATCCCGCGTTCGTGCCGGAGGCGCTCTGCGCCACGCTCGCGGCGCGCCACGGCTGGGTGCCGGAAGGCGTGCTGGTGGGCAACGGCTCCAACGAGGTGATCCAGGCGGCGCTGGCGGTGAGCGTCGGCGCCGGGGACGCGGTGGTGGCGCCCCACCCGGCGTTCTCCCTCTACCGGCTGCTGACCGGGGTCTCGGGCGGGCGCTACGTCCCGGTGCCGCTCGGCCCGCGGTTCGGCTACGATGTGGAGGGGCTGGTGACGGCGGCGCGGCGGGAACGCGCCCGGGTGGTGGTGCTCAACTCGCCCAACAACCCCACCGGCAGCGTGCTGCCCGAGGGCGCCGTGGCGCGGCTGCTGGCCGAGACCGACGCGCTGCTCCTGGTGGACGAGGCGTACCAGGAGTTCGGCGGGCCCACGGCGGCGCCGCTGCTGCACCAGTCGGCGCGGGTGGTGGTGCTGCGCACCTTCTCCAAGGCGATGGGGCTGGCGGGGCTCCGGTTCGGCTATGCGCTGGCGCACCCCGACCTGGCGCGCGAGATCGCCAAGGCCAAGCTGCCCTACAACGTCAACGCGGTGACCCTGGCGGCGGCGGAGGTGGCGCTGGCACACCCGGAGGCGTTCGACGCGCGGGTGCGGGCGGTGGTGGCGGAGCGGGAGCGGTTCCTCCCGCGGCTCGCGGCGCTGCCGGGGCTCACGGTGTTCCCGACGGCGGCGAACTTCGTGCTGTTCCGCTCGGAGCGGATGCCCGCCCGGCAGCTGTTCCAGCGGCTGCTCGCCGGCCACGGAATCCTGCTGCGCGATGTCTCCGGCCCCGGCCCGCTGGCCGAGTGCCTGCGGGTATCCATCGGTGCGCCGGGGGCGATGGACGAGGTGCTGACCGCCCTGGGCGCGATCCTGGGCGACTGACGGAAGGGGAGCGCACGATGGCACGGACCGCGGTGGTGGAGCGCCGGACGAAGGAAACCGGGATCCGGGTGCAGCTGGATCTCGATGGCAGCGGCCGGGTGCAGGCGCGCACGGGGATCGGCTTCTTCGACCACATGCTGGATGCGCTGGGCCGCCACGCGCTGCTCGATCTCGAGGTGACCTGCAGCGGCGACCTCCACATCGACGGGCACCACACCGTCGAGGACGTGGGCATCGTGCTGGGCCAGGCCCTCGCCCAGGCGCTGGGCGACCGGGCCGGCATCCGCCGCTACGCCGACGCCACGGTGCCGCTGGACGAGGCGCTGGTCCGCGCGGTGATCGATGTCTCCGGCCGTCCGTACCTGGCCTACCAGGTGGAGATCGCCCGGTGGCAGATGCTCGGCGACTACGACGTCTTCCTCACGCCCGAGTTCTTCCGCGCCCTGGTGCTCAACGCCGGGCTCACCGTGCACCTCGACCTGCTCCGGGGCGAGAATCCGCACCATATCGTCGAGGCTGCCTTCAAGGCGTTCGCCCGGGCGCTGGACCGCGCCACCCAGCGCGACCCGCGGGTGACCGGCGTCCCCTCGACCAAGGGCGCGCTGTGATCGTCGTGGTGGACTACGGGGTGAACAACCTCAAGAGCGTGGTCCGGGCCGTCGAGGCCGGCGGCCACGCCGCCACCCTCTCCGCCGACCCGGACACGGTGCGCCGCGCCGACCGGGTGCTGATGCCGGGCGTCGGCAATTTCGGCCAGGCCTCGCGCAACCTCGCGGCGAGCGGGCTGGGCGCGGCGGTCACCGAGGTGGCCCGCGCCGGCCGGCCGGTGATGGGGATCTGCCTCGGGCTGCAGCTCTTCTTCGCCGCGAGCGAGGAAGGCTCCGGGGCGGGGCTCGGGCTGCTGCCGGGGACCGTCCGTCGCTTCACCACCGGGCTGCCGGTGCCGCACGTGGGGTGGGCCGGGGTGCGGCTCACCTCGGCCGGCGAGGCGCACCCGGTGCTGGGGCCGCTGTTCGGGGGCGAGATGCAGTTCTTCTACCACGTGCACAGCTTCCATCCAGCCGACCTGCCGGACGGCGTCACCCTCGCCACGGCCGACTACGACGGCCCGTTTCCCACGCTGGTGGGGCAGGGCAACGTGCTCGGCGCGCAGTTCCACCCCGAGAAGTCGCAGAAGGCGGGGATCCAGCTGCTGGCCGGCTTCGCGGAGTGGTGCCCATGACCACCTTTCGTGTCGCCTTCGTGGACGTGTACGTCCTGCGGCCCGGCCCGTCGGGGCACGAGACGCTGGTGCTCCGCCGGGGGAGCGCCGGCCGCTGCCCCGGCTCGTGGGAGGTGGTGCACGGCAGCATCGAAGCGGGGGAGAAGCCGCTCGATGCCGCCCTGCGCGAGCTCCGCGAGGAGACCGGGCTGGCGCCGCTCCGCTGCTACAACCTGAGCCGGGTGGAGACCTTCTACCGCCACGCCGCCGACGAGGTCGGGTTCATCCCCGTCTTTGCGGTGTTCGTGGATCCGAGCGCCGCCCCGCGGCTCTCCGACGAGCACGATGGCTGGGAATGGCTGCCGCTGCCCGCGGCGCAGGGCCGCCTGGCCTGGCCCCGCGAGCGCCGCGCCCTGGAGGACATCCAGGTGCTGCTGGCGCGGGGCCACGCCGGGCCGCTGGACGATGTGCTGGGCGTGCCGCTCGAACACGGGGAGGGGTGACCCGTGCTCGCCCGGCGCATCATCCCCTGCCTCGACGTCGCGGGCGGCCGCGTGGTGAAGGGGGTCCACTTCGAGTCGCTGCGCGACGCCGGCGACCCGGTGGAGCAGGCCGCCCGCTATGACGCGGAAGGCGCCGACGAGCTGGTCTTTCTCGACATCTCCGCCAGCCACGAGGCCCGGGACACCACGCTGGACATGGTGGCGCGGGTGGCCGACACGATCTTCATCCCGTTCACGGTGGGCGGCGGCATTCGCTCGGTGGATGACGCCGGGCGCGCGCTCCGCTCCGGCGCCGACAAGGTCGCGGTGAATACCGCGGCGGTGCGGGAGCCGGCGCTGGTCTCCCGCCTCGCGGATGCCTACGGCAGCCAGTGCGTGGTGGCCGCGGTGGACGTGCGCCGCGATGCCGGAGGCGTCTGGCAGGTGCACGTGACCGGCGGCCGGGAGCCCACCCCGCTCGACGGGCTGACCTGGATGGCGGAGCTGCAGCGGCTGGGCGCCGGCGAGATCCTGCTCACCTCCATGGACCGCGACGGCACCCGGAAGGGCTACGACCTCGAGCTGCTGCGGGCGGCGACCGACCGGGTGCGCATCCCGGTGATCGCCTCCGGCGGGGCGGGCAGCCTGGAGCACCTGGCCGAGGCGCTGGAGGCCGGGGCTCACGGGGTGCTCGCCGCGTCCATCTTCCACGACCAGGGCCGGTCCCTGCCGGAGGCACGTGCCTACCTCAGGGCCCGGGGCATGCCGGTGCGACCATGACCCGATCCCTCCCCGCCATGCTGCTGCCGGCGCTCCTCCTCGTCGGCCCCGCGGCCCGTCCCGCGCAGGCGCCCTGCCTCCGGCTGGACCGGGCGGGCACCACCGTCAGCGGCGAGGTCAAGGTCTGCCCCGGCCGCTACCGCATTCCCGACCGGGCCGAGCGCGGGGTGCTGGTGGTGACCGGGTCGGGGAGCCGCATTGACCTGACGGGCGTTACCCTCGAGAGCGGCGACACCGTTCCTGCCGGCTTCACCGGCGCCGGGATCGTGAGCCGCGGGGCCGACAGCATCACCATCCGGGGCGGGCACATCCGCGGTTACCGCTACGGCATCCGGCTGGAGGGGGGCCGGGGCCACCGGGTGAGCGGCATCAACCTGTCCGGCTCCCGGGCCCAGGCGCTGCGCTCCACCCGCGAGACGTACGACGAGGCCGACTGGCTCGACATTTTCCACCCCGACACCTTCCTGACCTACGGCGGCGGGCTGCTGCTGGTGCGCACCACCGGGGCGCAGGTGACCGGGGTGATCGCGCGGGGGAGCCAGAACGGGATCGGCCTGGTGGAGAGCCGCGGGGCGTGGATCGCCGACAACGACGTCTCCGGCAACAGCGGCTGGGGCCTGCACCTGTGGCGCTCGGCGGCCAACACCATCCTGCGCAACAACGCCAGCCGCAACGTGCGGTGCGAGAGCCCCGCCTACCGCCGCGGCTGCGACAGCGCCGCGTTGCTCCTGCGCGACCAGAGCGACTCCAACCTGGTCGCCGACAACGACCTCACCTGGTCCGGCGACGGCTTCTTCCTGAGCGGGCAGCGGCCGCTGGTGCGGCCGTCTATCGGCAACGTGGTGCTGCGGAATGACGCCTCCCACAGCTGGCACAACGCCTTCGAGTCCACCTTCTCCGAGTGGAACAGCTTCCTCGAGAACCGGGCCGACTCCAGCGACTACGGCTTCTGGCTCGGCTACAGCCGGGCCAACCAGGTGCGGGGCAACATCGTCCTCGGGAGCCGCCATGCCGGGATCGCGATCGAGCATGGCGGGGAGTCCACCATCGCGGAGAACACGATCATCGGCGGCGAGGTGGGGATCCACCTCTTCGCGCCGCACGAGGGGGACGACCCGAGCACCGACTACCGGGTGGACGACAATACCCTGGCCCGGCTGGGCCGGGGCCTGGTGCTGGAGCGGACCACCCGCACCCGGGTGCGGGGCAACCTGTTCGACGGGGTGGGGGACGGCCTGGTGGTGGATGGCGCCGGGAGCGGCAGCGAGGTGAGCGGGAACATCTTCCTGCGGGCGGAGCAGTGGCTCATCGACGCCCCCGAGCTGGACGCCGGCGGCAACCTGTGGGGCCCCGCCGACCTCGCGGCCGCCCGGCAGCAGGTGCGCGGGCGGGTGGTCCTGGAGCCGTTCCGCCGCGCCCAGGACGCGGGCTACTGACCGGTCAGTCGAGCTTGTTGCTGTAGCTGACGAACTTCCACCGCCCGCCCCGCTCCAGGACCAGCCCGAACAGCCTTGTCGCCACGGTGTCGCCCGGTGCCTGCACCAGCCGCACCAGGCAGGGGCCGTGCACGGTGTTCTTCCCCTCACGGCTCGTCCCCGGGTCACAGCTGTGCCCCACGTAGGGCAGTGAACGCCCGCCCAGCGCTTCCATCGCCTTGTAGAGCCCCCGCCCGCCGCGCTCGCTGGTCAGGAGCCAGAGCGTCTCCGGATCCAGGTCGTACGGCGGCAGCGCCTGCTGCGCGGTCGGGTAGTACAGCCAGGCGAACTCCGCCCGGCTCAGCACCAGCGCCTCCAGCCGGGTGGTGTCCCGCGCCTCCGCGGCCGTCAGGAAATCCTGCACCAGCGCCTCCCGGGAGTCGGCGCCGCCGGTGAGCTCGTGCACCTCGGGCAGGCCGGCCCGGAAGCGGTCCAGCTCCGCCTGGCGGGTGCTGTCGGGAGTGTAGTTGCCACCCGCGGTGCTGGCGGGGGTCGGGGCGGCATCCCCGGCGCCGCAGGCGGCGGCGAGGAGGGCCAGCAGGGCCAGCGGGAAACGCATCGACATCGGGGGTCCTCACGCCACCGCCCGGCCAGTGTCGGGAGACACCAGCCGGGCGGGGCAGGTCATGAGACTCAGTTGATCGCGTACGAGGTCCAGCCCTGCCACCACTTGGCGCCGCTCGGATCCGCGGCCCCGATGTACGTGGTGTTGACCCAGGTGCCGCCGAAGTAGCCGGCCACCTTCGCCGCCGGCACGTTGGTGGCGCCCGCATCGGCCGGGCTCCCCGCCTTCGGGGTCCAGTCGAGGCTGGTCGGGTTCAGGTTCAGGCCCAGCAGGGTGTCGGCCGCGACGTTGGCGGCGAACGCCTTGTGGGTGGCCAGCTCCCCGGCGGGGAAGTTGGTGGTCTGGCCGAAGCCGGAGCCGACGGTGTCGTAGTTGAAGCCGTTCTGCGCCAGGATCAGGCTCGACAGGTTGAGCGAGTCCCGCTGCACGAACAGGGTGTCGGTCCAGGCGTCACGGATGTTGATCGCGATGCCCTTCCACCGCGCCAGCACGCCGTTGAAGAAGTACCCGCCGGTGCCGCGGCGGAAGACGCCGCCGTTGCCGTCGGACGGGATGCCGGCCAGCTGGCCCGGGCCGATCATGGTGAAGTTGGCGAAGATCGGGTTCGAGTACGGGGTGCTGGCCCCGGTGGCGCTCAGGCTGCAGCCGCTGACGCCCGGGTCGCAGCCGTCGCCCTCGAAGCCGCGCGGGTCGGAGGAGAACACGCCCGAGCCCGGCCGCGGCACCAGCCGCTGCGACTGGAAGGCGATCATGAACTGGCCCCGGCCCCGGTAGCCCTCGGTCCAGTCGAAGTGGTCGTCGCCCGACTCGTAGGACACCAGGTAGCGCACATCCACCGCGCCGCCCCAGAACTCGAACGAGTCGTCGAGGCCCGAGAGGCTCTCGATGTACTCGTAGGTGGTGCCCCGGCCCACGGCGTAGCTGGAGAGGCTGTTGAGTTCCTGCCCGGCGCCGTTGGAGACGTCGTAACCGGCGAACTCGATGCGGACGTACTTGAGGATGCCGCTGTTCGAGTTGTCGTCGTTGCCGCCGGCGTAGTTCTCCGGCGAGGGGCCCTCGGTGTTGATCGTCGCGCCGGTCCGGTTGATCGTGCCGTTGCCGACGATGATCAGGCCGCCCCAGTCGCCCGGCGCCCGGTTGCCCGCGCTGCGGGCCGAGGTGAAGACGATCGGCTCCGCCGCGGTGCCGGTGGCGTTGATCATGCCGCCACGCAGGATCCACAGCGAGCTGCCGGCCACGCTGGTGTCGCCCACCAGCCTGGTGCCCGCCTGGATCGTCAGGGTGACGCCCGACTGCACCTTCACGTACCCGCTCAGGGTGTAGACCGTGTCCTTGTACAGCGTCCGGTTGGCGGTGATGTTGCCGGAGACCGTCGCGGTGCTCAGGCCGGTGGTCACCGTGACCGGGGTGCTCGCGTCGCTGGTCTTGCTGCCCTCGACCGCGGACACCCGGTAGCTGTACGCCAGGCCGGCGGTGAGGCCGGTGTCGTCGTAGGTGGTCACGGCCAGGCTGCCGCCGACCTGCGAGAAGACGCCCGGGTTGTTCGCGTCGGCCCGCTCGAGCACGTAGCTGTCGGCGCCAGTGACCGCCGTCCACGAGACCCGCACCGAGGTGAGGCTCAGCTGCTGCACCGTCAGCCCACCGGGGGCGTTGGGCCTGGACGGGCCGTTGCTGTCGCTGCTGCAGGCGCCGACCAGCGCCATCGCGGCGAGGCCGGCCGCGGCCAGCAGTTGACGGGAGAATCGGATCATCGGTTGCACACCCTCACGAGAGGAAGTTGGAGAGGAGAACGGAGCGTTGCGTGTTCGTTCCGGGCCTCAAGAGACAGTGACGGCGGCACGTTTCGGCCGCGACCGGGTCACGATCGTGTCAATCACTGCCCCGGACGCCACTGGAAGCCGACGCCGAACACCCGGCCCGAGTAGTACTTGAGCCGGGTCACGTCCCCCTGGGTGAAGCGATACGGGGCGTTGAGCAGGTTCTTGCCGTCCAGCCGCAGCGTCAGGTCCTGGAACAGCGGTGCCTGCAGCGACACGTCCACGACCTTCCGCGCCTCCTCGTAGGTGTCCGGCAGCGGGTTCTGGCCCGCCTCCGAGATCCGGCGCCCCACCACGTTGAACAGCGCCGTCGCCGACCAGCGCCCGCTGCCGTCGGTCCAGCCGAGGCCCGCGTTCACCACGTAGCCGGCCTGCCCCACCATCGGTCGCTCGCTGCTGGTCAGCGAGGAGATGGAGTCGTTGCCCGGAGTGATGCGGCTGCGCATGATGGTCGTGTTGCTGAAGGCGGTGAGGCCCTGCAGGGCGGTGGAGAGGAAGCCGAGGTTCTTCCGGACCTCGAGCTCCACCCCGTAGTTGTTCGCCTTGTCCGCGTTCACGAAGCTCAGCGCCGAGGCGCCAGTGGTCCCGACGATCACCCGCTCGATCGGCTGGTCGAACTGCTTGGCGAACACGCCCACCGAGAGGATCTCGCCCGAGGAGGGATAGAACTCCCACCGGGCATCGTAGTTCTGGATCAGGGCCCGCTTGAGGCCCGGGTTGCCGAGGGTGGTCAGGCCGCCCAGGATCTCGAACGAGGTCACCGGTGACAGCTCCCGGTACTCCGGCCGCGACAGCGTCTGGGTGGCCGAGAGCCGCAGGGTCTGGCGCTCCGTCAACCGCACATTGAGCCCGAGCGCCGGCAGGACGTCGGTGGAGGTCCGGGTGATCGGGGCCGGGTTGCCGCGGAAGTCCGTGGTGGTGAGGTCCAGGGTCCAGCGCTCCACCCGGGCCCCGGCGATCGCCTGCAGCCGGCTCCCGATCGGCAGGTCCACCTGCAGGAAGCCCGCGCCCACATGGTCCTTGGCCGTGTACTGGCCGCCGTTGGTGTTCGGCTGCAGCAGCAGCCGCCCCGCCAGGGCGTTGGTCTCCGAGAAGACCGACTCCGGCGGCGCCGAGAGCTCGGCCGAGGTCAGGTTCAGGTTGCGGATGTCGTAGGCGCGGCTGTCGGCGTCCCGGTCGGTGGTGCGGTAGGCCCCGCCCACCTTGACGTTCACCGGGCTGTTGAGCGAGCCGAGCGACAGGCGGTAGCTGCCGCCCACGTCGTAGTTGGTCTCGTGGATGTCGCTGAAGGTCCGGGTGGCCGACTGCCGGATGTCCGCCCACTCCCGCGGGGTCACCACGCCGTTGGTCACCGAGGCGGTGTAGATCAGGTCGGAGCGGTCCGGCTCGTAGCGCCGGGTGCTGGCCGCGTTGGCCCGCCACTCGACGAAGTGCCGCTGCCCGAACAGGTGCTCGCCCAGCAGCTGGTGCGAGCGCACCGAGCGCTCGGTGAAGGTGAGCCGGGTGAGCGCCAGCTCGCCCAGCTGGGAGAACTCCTCGTACACCCCGTGCAGCGCCTTGGCCTCGTTGTCGGCGCTGCGGGTGTAGGTGGTGTTGAACTGCAGCTTGGTGCCGGTGCCGATCCGGGTGCTCAGGTTCACCAGCCCGCCCCACAGCACGCTGGTGCTGGCGGTGCTGCCCCGGTACTGGTTGATCGGCCCGCCGGTGGTGGCCAGCGCCCGCTGCTCGTTGTCGCGCACCTCCTGGCCCACCCCGTAGTTGAACGAGGCCAGGTAGCCGATCCGCTGCCCGAAGAACGGGTCCTCGCCGCCCAGCGACAGCCCGAACGAGCCGTTGGGCCCGCCATTCCCCTTCCGCGACGACCAGACGTCCCGCAGCGAGGCGATGTAGCCGTTGACCTGCGCCGGGCTCGAGCCGGTGAGGTCCCCCGCCGCCGCCAGCTGGCCGGGGAGCCTGCGGGCGCTCCCCGCGAAGCCCAGCCACTCCTGGCCCACCGTCGGGGCCTTCTGCAGCGACTGGCCGGTGGCCGCGTCGTTCACCGCCACGCCGGTCGAGAGGGTGAAGACCCGCCGCGCCGGGAACTCCCGGGTGCGCAGGTTCACCACCGCGCCGCTGAAGTCGCCCGACTGGTCGGGGGTGAAGGTCTTGGAGGTGGTGATCCCCTCCAGCAGGCCGGCGGGGAAGATGTCGAGCGGCACCACCTTCTTCTCCGGCTCCGGGCTCGGTACCCGCGCCCCGTTCAGCTCGGTGGTGGTGTAGCGCTCGCCCAGCCCGCGCACGAACACGTACTTCCCGTCCTGCACCGTCACGCCGCTCACCCGCTGCACCGCCTGCCCGGCATCGCTGTCGGGGCTCTTGGCGATCTGCTCCGCGGTGATGGCGTTGACCACGTTCGGGGCGTAGCGCTGCTCCTCCAGCGCCCGCGCCACGGTGCCCTGCTCGGCGGCGGCCTGCACCGACAGCTCCTCGAGCTCGACGACCTGGGTCGAGAGGGCGATATCCTGGGTGGCGGTGCCGCCAGCGGGTACGGTGATCCCTTCCACCACCTTCGGCTGGTAACCGATGTACCGCGCCCGCACCGCCACGCTCCCGGCTGGCACGTTGGCCAGGGTGAAGCGTCCATCAATGGCCGCCTGGGCCCGCACCGTGGTGCCCACCACTTCCAGCACCACGCCCGCGATCGGCGAACCCTGGCCGGCATCAATCACCCGGCCGACGATCCGGCCCGTCGCCTGGGCCATGAGGGCCGGGGCGGCGGCAAGCAGCAGCGCAAGCAGGAGAGGCAGGCGCACAAGGAGTGGGCGTCGCATGAGTGTCCGTTCGGGTTCGGGTCTGGGTCGGTCATGCACCCCGGGTGGAGCCTCGGGGTGATCAGGGGCGGAACCTCGGCCGGCGCAGTATCGCCCGGCTCACTCTGATGCAACGAAGCCGTCACGACGCCCATGCCGCGGGGACCCGGCGGGAGTCGCGTCGGGGGCCAGACGTCACGGGCCCGTCACGACAATCGTGACGGTGCTTCCCCCCAGGCGCTTCCGCCCCATAGACTTGAGTTGTGCTCGTCACGCTTGCCCTCGCCCTGACGGCCGGTGCCGGCCGCCTCCAGGCCCCGCCGGACACGGGCCTCGCCCGCGCCCTCGCCTACATCGACGCAGCGGTCAAGGAACGCCTCCTCGAGGACGGCACGCCGGGGCTCGCGCTGGCCGTCGTGGCCGACGGGCGGGTGATCGCGGCCCGAGGCTACGGCGTCGCCGACCTCGCCAGCAGCACGCCGGTCGCCCCCGATACCCGCTTCCTCGCCGGCTCCCTCTCGAAAGCCTTCACCGCCGTGGCCCTCCTGCAGCTGGCAGAGGAAGGCCTGGTGGACCTGCAGCGGCCGGTCGTGGATTACCTCCCCTGGTTCCGGATGCGCCGCGGCGCCGGGAGCATCACCCTCCATCACCTGCTCACGCATACTGCCGGCCTCCCCCGGGACCGGAGCGACCTGCCCAGCTCCCCCTACACCGCGCTCGCCCTGCGCGACCGTACCCTGGTCTCCGCCCCGGGAGAGCGCTTCGCCTATTCCAACATCGGGTACCAGCTGCTCAGCCTGGTGATCGAGGAGGTGGAGGGGCGGTCCTTCGCGGAGTCCATCCGCCAGCGGATCATCGCGCCGCTCGGCCTCGCGCGGACCGATCCCGCCGTGACCCAGGACGGCCGGCTCACCACCGCCACCGGGTACCAGTACCTGTTCGACGACCGGCCGCCCTACCCCGGCGCGCCGCTCGTCCCCGCCGGCTGGAACGAGTACAGCGCCGGTGATGCCAACCTGGTCACCACCGCGCCGGACCTCGCACGGTTCCTCGTGGCGCTGCTGGGGCAGGGCGGCCTCCCCGGCGAGCGGCTGCTGCAGCCGCGCAGCTTCGCCCGCATGGTGCAGCGCACCGTGCCCGCCGAGGGCCTCGGCCCGGATGAGTTCTACGGGTATGGGGTGCTGGTCGGATACCTGGACAGCGACCCCGTGCTGTGGCACAGCGGCGGGATGCCCGGCTTCCGCGCCATGATGATCGGGGACCTGGACGAGCGGGTGGGGGTGGTGCTGCTGATGAACGGCCCGGGCGAGCCCCGGCGGCTGGGCGAGTACGCGCTCCGGGCGCTGATCGCCGCCCGCCGCGGCCGCGAGCCGCCACCGGTGCCGGTCGCCGCGCCCCCGGACTCGATCCCCGCCGTGACCGACTATGCCGGGAGCTTCACCGATTCGGCCGGCGCCCGCATCCTGCTGCGGGCCCAGCGGGCGCATCTCTTCCTGGACGACGGGCGCGGGCCGCGGCCGCTGCTCCGCGCCGGCACGGACGCCTTCCTGGTGGTGGACACCGCCTGGGCCCGGTTCCCGCTCCGCGCAGTGCGCTCAGGGAACCAGGTGGTGGAGCTGCTGCATGGCGGGCGCTGGTTCCGGGCGGAGGGCGCGCCGGCCCCCGCCAGCCGCGCCGCACCGGCGGCGTGGCAGGCGTACGTGGGGCACTACCGCGCCCTGGTGCCGTTCGATTCCAATTTCCGGGTGATCGTGCGGCATGGCCTGCTGCTGCTGGTCTCTCCCGAGGGCATCGAGGAGCCGCTGGTGCCGGAGCGGGATGGGACGTTCCGGGTGGGGACCGACGAGCGCTCACCGGAGCGCGTCACCTTCCAGGACGTGATCAGCGGGCGGGCGCTCCGCCTCGACCTCTCCGGCACCGCCTACTACCGCGCCACCTCGCCCTGATCGGCCGCGGGGACCGGCAGCAGGTCGCCGGCCTTCGCCACCACGTCGCGGGGCAGGAACGGTCGCGGCAGCACATCGAAGCCGCGCTCCCGCGCCCGGCGCTGCACCGCCGGCTCGGCGGTGGCCACGAGCACCCGCTGTCCCGCTCCGGGCTCCAGCGCGTCGATGAGCCGGCGGCTGCCGTCGGCGCTCAACGCGCCGTCCACCAGCGCCACGCCCCACCTCCCCGCCGACAGCTCCGCGGCGCCCTCCGCGGCGGTCCGCGCCACCCGCACCGCGTAGCCCGCCGGCTCGAACAGCGCCCGGACGATCAGCTCGGCCGCCGGGTCCCCGTCCACCAGCAGCAGCTCCCGCCGGGCCATCGGCGCCGGTTCCGGCGGCGCGGCACCCTCCGCCAGCGGCAGCGAGAACGAGAACACCGCCCCGCGCTCGCCCGGGGCAGGCGCCTGGTAGCGCAGCCGGCCGCCGTGGCTCTCCACGATCCGGTAGCTCAGCGACAGGCCCAGGCCCGTGCCCTCGCCCGGTTCCTTGGTGGTGAAGAACGGGGTGAAGATCTGCGACGCGATCGCCTCCGGCACGCCGGGCCCCGAGTCGCGCACCAGCACCACCGCGTCGGTTCCCTCGATCCGGGTCTGCAGCCGGATTTCGCGCGGGGTCCCCGGCGGCAGGTCGCGCACCGCCTGGGCCGCATTGGTCACCAGGTTGAGCAGCACCTGCTGCAGTTCGTCGGCGTTGCCCCGGACTCGGAGCGGTGCCCCGGTGCGGTCCTCCGCCAGGGTGATGCCCCGTACCGAGAGCTCGTAGCGCACCAGCAGGGCGGTGCGGTCCACCAGGTCGTTGAGGTCCACCGGCTCCTCGCCCGGGATGCCGCGGCGGGCGAACGTCAGCAGGTTGCGCACAATGCGGCCGGCCCGCTCCGCCTGGTCGTGGATGACGGTGAGGTGCTCCCGCTCCGCGCGCCCCAGCCCGGGCCGTTCCTGCAAGAACTCGGACAGCCCCGCGATCGAGGTCAGCGGGTTGTTGAGCTCGTGGGCCACGCCGGAGACCAGCTGCCCCACGGCGGCGAGCCGCTCGCTCTGGATCAGCTGCGATTCCAGCGAGCGCTGCTCGGTCACGTCCTCCACCAGGACCACCACCGCCGCGTCGGGTGTCGGCTCCGCCATCGGGGCGGCGGTGAGCCGGAGCATCCGGTCGAGTGCCGCGCTCTGCAGCTCCCGCGGCCGTGCGGTCTCGCCCCGGCGCGCGGCGCCCAGGAGGGCGTCCTCGCCCTCGGTGGCTCCCATGACCAGGTGCCAGAAGGGATACCCGAGCAGGTCGCCCAGCTCCATGCCGAGCAGGGTGGCGAGCGCATGGTTGCCCCGGGCGATCCGGCCGCCGGCATCCACCACCGCGATCCCCTCGGTGATCGCGTTGAAGGCCGTCTCCCATTCCTCCTTGGCCCGGCCCACCAGCTCGAACAGCCGGCTGTTGGCCAGCACGACCGAGACGTGGGTGGCAACGGTGGAGAGCAGCCACAGGTCCTCGGGGCTGAAGCTGCCGGAACGCCGGTCGGCCACGACCAGCACCCCGAGCGCCAGGCCGTGGGCCCGGAGCGGTGCCGCCAGGCCGGACATCACCTGCTGGCCCGGCAGCAGGAAGACCGGCTCCGGCTCCGTGCCGTGGGCCACCTCGATCCGCTCGTTGGCGAGCGCCTGCAGTGCCAGGCAGGCCTCGTCGCCGGTGAGGGTGCGGCCCGCCCAGCCCTCCAGCGAGCCATCCGCCGCGGCCACCCGGAGCCCGGGCCGCGGGTCCTCCGCCAGCAGCACCGCCGCGCCGGTCGCGTGCAGGAAGCGCAGCACGTAGCGCGCGACCTGCGCCGTGATCCGCTCGCTCGAGAGCGACTCGGCGAGCACGTAGCTCAGCTCCTGCAGTGAGAAGATCTCGTTGATCCGCCGGTCCACCTGCCGCCGGAGCGCGCGTTGCTCCTCGTCGAGGGCGCGGAGCCGCTGCCGGCCCCGCGCCAGCTGGGCCGCCACCACGCCCAGCGCCACCGCGGCGGCAAACAGCGGCAGCGCCGGCCCGTCGGGGGCGAAGACCGCCAGCAGGGCGGCGGTGCCGCCCGCCAGCAGCTGGGCCAGCGGCACCCACGAGCGCCGGGTCCACCCCGCGGCGCCGAGCCCGAGTGCACCCGCGCCCAGCAGGAGTGCGGTCGCGAGCGAGCCGCCGGTGGCGAGCAGCAGCAGTGCCGCCGCCGCCCACGCCGCGGCGGGGAGGTAGGCCAGCAGGGCCTCACGGGTGCGTGTCTTCAGCATGTCGGGGAGGTGGGGCGGGGCCGGCGGGGACGGGCTGGTGCCCGCCCCCGACAGGCCGGCCGCGGGGCGGCCGGCCCGGTCAGCGCTGCTGGCTGGTCGAGTCGCGCGCGCGGTCGCTCTGCCATCGCGCCAGCGCCTGGCTCCGGGCCCGGTCGAGGCGCCGCAGCACCTCGTTCCACGCCGAACTGGTCGTCCCGGCATAGGACAGGTCGAACTGCTCGAACACCGGGAGCGGAATGTCGAACAGGTAGATGGCCGAGGCCTGGGTGCGCACGTCGAGCTGCCGGCCGCTGAAGTTGCCGGTCACCGGCACGATCGCGGCGGGCCGGTAGAGCTGGTTGCGGTAGAGCAGGTTGAGGTTTTCCGGGTCGAACCGCGCATCGCCCCGCCGGGCAAAGAAGGAGACCAGCGCCAGCCCCGGCTGGGCCACCCCGGCCTCCTGCTTGGCGGAGTCGATCGCCGCCTGCCGGCTGGCGACCAGGCCCTGCAGCGCGGCGTAGCCATCGGGCGCCACCAGCCGGGTGATCCGCTCGTCGAGCGGCACGAACCGCACCTCGATGTCGCCTGCGGCAAAGCGGATGCTGACCTGGTCCTGGTTGAGTACCCCGTAGCCGGCCGGGGGCAGGTCGCCCCCCGCGACATCCTGTGCCCCGAGGGGCCCGCCCAGCACCAGCGCCAGCAGCAGTGCCGCGGCCGTGCTTGTGCGTCTGCTCACTCCGCCTCCGTCGTGGCGGCCGCCAGCAGGCTGGCGGCGAGGTCGGCCAGGCCGTCCCCGGTCTGGCTGCTGGTAAGCTGAACCTGCTCCTCCGGCAGCGCCAGCGCCGTGGTGAGCTGCGTCACCCGCGCCGCCCGGCGGCCGAAGGGCACCTTGTCCGCCTTGGTGACGGCCACCAGCACCGGCAGCCCCACGCGGGCGAGGAGCTCGCCGTACTCGCGGTCCTCGGCGGTCGGGTCGTGCCGGATGTCGAGCAGCCAGAGCACCCCGGTCAGGGTCCGCCGCTTCTCCAGCACCCCGCGCACCAGCCGGGCGTAGCGGCTCCGCTCGGTGTGGGAGACCCGGGCAAAGCCGTAGCCGGGCAGGTCGAGCAGGTAGAGGGTAGGCAGCCGGAAGACGTTGATGTGCGCGGTGCGTCCGGGGGTGTTGCTGACCTTGGCCAGCTTCCGCCCGAACAGCGCGTTCAGCAGGCTCGACTTCCCCACGTTGGAGCGGCCCAGCAGGGCGACCTCGGGGAGCCGGGGCTCGAGCCGGACGGTGGCGTCGGGGAAGCTCCCGCTGAAGCCGACGGGCAGGTGCGCCAGGGGAGCGGTGCTCTCCTGGGCGGGCGGAAAAAAGGGCGGAGCCGGGGGGCTCCGCCCTGCGTCGGCCGGCCGCGCGGAGCGGGCGGTCACGCTTCCCGTTTCTGGCGGGCCCGTTCGGTCACCACCAGCGGGGCCTGGTTGTCGGTCACGCATTCCTTCGTGATGACCACCTCGCGCACGTCGTCCCGGGCGGGGAGGTCGAACATGATGTCGGTCATCATGCTCTCGAGGATGGCGCGGAGGCCGCGGGCGCCGGTGCCGCGCTTCAGGGCCTTCTGGGCCACCGCGCGCAGCGATTCCGGGTCGAAGATGAGGCCCACGTCCTCCATCTCGAACAGCTTCTTGTACTGCTTGGTGAGCGCGTTCTTGGGCTCGACCAGGATCCGGATCAGGGCGTCCTCGTCCAGCGCCTCCAGCGCCACCGTCACCGGGAGCCGCCCCACCAGCTCGGGGATCAGCCCGAAGCGCAGCAGGTCGTCCGGCTCCACGTCGGCGAACGGGTTCTGCTTGTCGAAGGCCGGCCCGTCGGCCCTGGCCTGGGCGAAGCCGATCTGCTGCCGCCCGGTGCGGGTCTCGATGATCTTCTCCAGCCCGTCGAACGCGCCGCCGCAGATGAACAGGATGTCCTTGGTGTTGATCTGGATGTATTCCTGCTGCGGGTGCTTCCGGCCGCCCTGCGGCGGGACGGAGGCCACGGTGCCCTCGAGGATCTTGAGCAGCGCCTGCTGCACGCCCTCGCCCGAGACGTCGCGGGTGATGGACGGGTTCTCCGACTTGCGGGCGATCTTGTCGATCTCGTCGATGTAGACGATGCCCCGCTCGCACTCCGCCACGTTGAACTCGCCGGCCTGCAGCAGCCGGACCAGGATGTTCTCCACGTCCTCGCCGACGTAGCCGGCCTCGGTGAGGGTGGTCGCGTCGGCGATGGTGAAGGGGACGTCCAGCATCCGGGCCAGGGTCTGCGCCAGCAGGGTCTTGCCCACGCCGGTGGGGCCGATGAGCAGGATGTTGGACTTGTCGAGCTCGACCTCGGACTCGCGGGCGTTGACCGCGTTGATCCGCTTGTAGTGGTTGTAGACCGCCACCGAGAGGGTCCGCTTGGCCCGCTCCTGGCCGATCACGTACTGGTCGAGGACCGACTTGATCTCGTTCGGGGTGGGGACCTGCGTGATGGTATCCGCAACCTCGCGCTCCTCATCCTCCGCCAGGATCTCGTTGCAGAGGGTGATGCACTCGTTGCAGATGTAGACCGACGGCCCGGAGATGAACTTCCGCACCGAGTCCTTCGACTTGCCGCAGAAGGAGCAGCGCAGGTGCTTGTCGTTGGACATGCGCCCTCGGGCCGTGGGTCCTGGTGTGACAGGGGGAGTGGGAGAATTCTGGCCCACCCCCCGGATGGCGTCAAGATCCGGCTACTTCGCTGGCTGGATCTCGGTCCGCTTCGTGATGACGTTGTCGATCAGCCCGTACTCGCGGGCCTCCTCCGCCGACATGAACCGGTCGCGGTCCATGTCCCGCTCGATCGTCTCGATCGGCTGCCCGGTGTGCTCGGCGTAGAGCCCGTTCAGCTTGGAGCGGAGGTAGAGGATCTCGCGGGCCTGGATCTCGATGTCCGCCGCCGTGCCCTGGGCCCCGCCCGAGGGCTGGTGGATCATGATCCGCGAGTGGGGCAGGGCGCTGCGCTTCCCCTTGCCGCCGGCCGCCAGCAGGAACGACCCCATCGAGGCGGCCATGCCCATGCAGATGGTGTTCACCGGCGCCTTGAGGTACTGCATGGTGTCGTAGATCGCCAGCCCGCTCGACACCACCCCGCCCGGCGAGTTGATGTAGAGGTAGATGTCCCGCTCGGGGTTGTCCGCCTCGAGGAACAGCAGCTGGGCAATGATGATGTTCGCCACGTCGTCGTTGATCGGGGCGCCCAGGAACACGATGCGGTCCATCAGCAGCCGCGAGAAGATGTCGTAGGACCGCTCGCCGCGGCTGGACCGCTCGATGACGTACGGAGGATACAGGGAAGCCATGCGCTCGCTCAGGCGTCGACCACGGTGGATTGCTGGAGGAGCCAGCCGAAGGCCTTCTCCTCGGTGAGGGACCGCTCCAGGTCGCGCAGCCGGCCCGCCTTCTCCAGCTGGGCGTACAGCTGCCCCGCCGGCAGGTTGCGGCCCGCGGCCAGTTCCTGCACCCGGGCATCGATGTCCGCCTCGGTGGCGGCCAGCCCGTGGCGCTCGACCACGCCGTCGAGCACCAGCTCGCGGCGCACCTGCTGCTCCGCCACCGGGCGGAACTCCCTGGCGAAGGTCTCGAACTGCTCCGCCGGGATCTGGTAGGCCTCCATGTACCCCTTGATCAGCCGGTTCACCAGCGAGCCCGGCGCGGGCACGTCGTTGGCCGCGTAGATCTGCTGCAGCAGCTCCTGCCGCACCCCCGCGTCGGCCTGGGCCTTCGCGTCGGTCTCGAGGTCGGTGCGGAGCGCCGCCCGGAGCTGGTCCAGGGTCTCGAAGTCCCCCACCTCGCGGGCGAAGGCGTCGTCCAGGGCCGGCAGCTCCTGGCGCTTCACGTCGTGCAGGGTGATCCGTACCCGGCGCGACTGGCCCCGGCGGGCCTCGTCGGGGAAGTCATCGGGGAAGCGGACGTCGGCGTCGGCGGTCTCGCCGGGGAGGAGCTGCATCACCTTCTCCTCGACATCCGGGATCGCCCGGCCCTCGCCCAGCACCATGCTGTAGGGCTGGGCCTCGCCCGGGTTCCCGTCCTCCAGCGGCGCCACCTCGATCCGCACCATCTGGCCCGGCGAGGGCTTCTGCCCCTCGAGCGGCAGCCAGTTGGCCTTCCGCTCCTGCAGGTCCCGGAGCTTCTCCTCCACCGCCTCGTCGGTCACCGGCTTGAGCGTCCGCTGCACCGTGAAGCCGCCCAGCTTCTCCAGCGCCACGTCCGGCCGGACCTCCACGTGGAACTCGAACTCCAGTGGCTGGCCGATCTCGTACTTGAGGTCGTGGATGTGCGGCTCGGCGATGGGCTTGAGCGCCTCCGCCTTGAGCGCCTCGTCCCAGCTCTCCCGGATCAGCTCCTCCAGCACCGACTGCCGGATGGCGTCCCCGAACCGGCGCCGCACCACCGCCTCCGGGGCGTGGCCCTTCCGGAACCCGGGGAGCCGGGCCTGACCGGCGTAGTACTTGAGGGCCTTGGTCTCCGCCTGCTGGATCCGGTCCACGGGGACCGTGACCTGCAGGGACCGGGAGGCCACATCTTCCTTTGTCTTGACGATCGAGATAGCCGACATGGCGGCAATTTACCCACCCCCGTCCCCGGGGGTCAAATGAAGCCGGCCCCACGCCGATACTGGAGATGATCCGGGGTCCCATCCCCGCCGAGCGCCCGTTGCGCCGGCGGGCCGCGCCCCTCCACCCGGGCCGAGATGGCCCCCCAACCCCATTGCAGCCAAGGACTTGTGGCGACCGTACTGCTGGTGGATGACGAGCCCTCCATGCGCCGGGCCCTGCGCGCCTTCTTCGAGCGGGCTGATTTCCATGTCCTCGAGGCGGCCTCCGCGCGCGAGGCCCTGGAGCAGGTTGCCGTGGGCGGGGCCATCGACGCGGTGGTGAGCGACGTGCTCATGCCGGAGACCAGCGGGCTCGAGTTCTACGACCGGCTGGTGGAGCGTGCCCCGGGGCTCAGCCACCGGCTGGTGTTCCTGACCGGCGCGGCCCGCGACCCCCGGGTCCACGGCCCGATCGAGCAGCGCGGCGTCCCGCTCATCTCCAAGCTCGATGACCTCCGCCTGGTGGTGGACGCCGTCCGGCTGGCGCTGCTCCGCCGGCCCTCCTCCGTGGCGGCGCGGAGCAGCTGAGCCGGCGGCACGCCGGCCGGACGCACGAGGGCCGCTCCCCTCCGGGGAGCGGCCCTCTCGATTCCAGGCTGCCGCAGGGCGAACGGTGGGACTCGAACCCACACGGGTTGCCCCACAGGATCCTAAGTCCTGCGCGTCTGCCAGTTCCGCCACGCTC
>CAZYIV010000011.1:0-61321 GCA_964647615.1 uncultured Gemmatimonadaceae bacterium
GAGGGGACCATCGCCCCGTGGGACCCGGAGCGGTACCAGCACAACGAGACCGGCGAGGACAACGCCGCCGCCCACCTGCGGAGCCTCACCGTGGGGCACGAGGTCATCGTCCCCATCACCGCCGGCGCCCTCGACCTCGGCCCGTGGCAGCGGGTGTTCTACGGCGAGTGGGACGGGCAGCGGCGGAAGCGGGTGATCATCAAGGTGCTGGGCGACCGGGCCTGACCGCGGGCCGGCGGGGTGTCCCCCGCCGGCCCGCCGTGTCATTGCAGGGTCACGCCACCGAGGGGGTGCACCGGCGTCCCCTGGAAGGCGTCGAGCCGCGCGACCACCAGGTAGTCCCCCGGCGGCAGCGCCGGCAGGCCGAACTGGAAGCTGTCGCAGATCGGGGAGCAGGTGCTCGCCGACTGGGTGCCGCTCGGCAGGGACGGATCCAGCGAGGAATAGAGGATCGTGAACGGGCCCGGCATGTTGCTCCCGTCCACCTGGAAGGTCTGCATCGCGCCGGCGGGATAGATCCCGCCGACCCCCCCATACACATACCGCGGATAGCGCCACGCCACCATGTGCCGGCTCCCCGACCGGCCCCGGGCCGAGAAGGTGAGATCCACGTAGGCCGTATCGCTGCCCGGGTCGATCGGGAGGTACCCGGCGGAGTAGACCTCGGTCGGGAGCCGGAACCAGAGGCTGGCCAGCTGCTCCAGGCCGAAGTTGGGCCCCGGCAGTGAACCGGCGGTGCGCACGCTGTCGATGACCACCGGGGTCGCATTCACCAGCAGGCTGCCCCCCACGCCGTTCACCGGCATCCCGTACACGTTGAGCTGGATGTAGTCGCCGCCCCGCACCGCGTAGTTGGGAGCCCCGGGGTAGTCGTAGTTGTGGATGTCGAGCACCTCCGGCTGCCAGGCAAAGAGCGTGGTGTCGGTGGCGATGGTGGAATCGCCGTTGACGACTACCCGGAGCCGGCCCCGCTGGGGACGGAAGCCGATCGGGTAGTTCCAGGGGATGTCCACCGTGAGCTGCGTGGTGGAGGCCGCGGTGACCACCATCGGGAAGCTGGTCGGGGTGCACTGCCCGCCGCAGGAGGCGAGCTCGACCTGGTTCTCGGCGAGCACGGTGCTGAATCCGCTCCCGGTGATCGTCATCGATTCGCCGAGGAACGGCATGGCGGGCGTCCAGCCGCTCACGGTCACGTTTCCCCCGCCCCCGCCACCGCCTCCACCGCCGCCCCCAGCGCTCGGCCCGGTGCTCCCGCCTCCGCAGGCGGCCAGCGCGGTCCCGAGGGCGACGAGCAGCGCCAGGCGCCGTCCTTGCCCCGCCTCCCGGCGGCCCCTAGTAGTTGAGGAGTGCGTGGTGGAGGCCTCCTCCGGCGTCGGAGGAATGGTCGACGTGGCCGGGCAGGTCAGCACCGGCCACAGCAGGCTACGCGTCAACCTGGAACGGGAAGGACGGGGGTCGAGCATGGCTGCGCCTCGGGTGAAGGGACCCGGGGCGAGGCCGCATGCCGCCCCCGGTTCTCCTGAAGCGCAGAATCGGGACTGAACCTGACATGACCGCCCCTGCGGACCCCACCGCCTCGATCACCGACCTCCTGCTCGCCTGGCGGGCCGGGCGGGAGGACGCCATGGAGGCACTGGTCCCGGTGCTGTACGAGGCGATGCGGCGCCTGGCGGAACGGCACCTCGGGCGGGAGTCGGACGGCCACACCCTCACGCCGACGGCGCTGGTGAACGAGGCCTGGCTCCGCCTGGTGGACCAGACCCGGGTCCAGGTGAACGACCGCACCCATTTCATGGCTCTCGTCTCCCGCACCATGCGGCACATCCTCGTCGATCACGCCCGCCGGCGGCTCGCCGGCAAGCGTGTTCCGCCGGCGCGCGCCACCCTCGACCTCGCCTCCGCCGCGAACGCGGACGAGTGGGCGGTGATGCTCATCGCCCTCGACGACGCGCTGCTGGGCCTGGCCCAGGTGGACGAGCGGCTCTACCGGGTGGTGGAGTGCCGGTTCTTCGGCGGCCTCACCGAGGAGGAGACCGGCGCGGTGCTCGGAGTGACCGGCCGCACCGTGCACCGCGACTGGCTCCGGGCGCGGAGCTGGCTGCAACTCCGGCTCGAGGCATGAGCCTGCTGCCCGAGGCAGAAGTGCTCCGCTGGCGCCGCGCGGCCGCGCTGGTGGAGGAACTGCTGGAAGTCGCCCTCCCGGACCGGGCGGCGCGGCTCCGCGAACGCGCCGGCGGCGACGTGCGGCTCCTGGGCGATGTCGAACGCTGGCTGGCCACGCTGGAAGGCCTCCCGGACCGCGACCCCGGCTGCCCCCTCCCTCCAGGTGCCTTCCTGGGCCCGCCGGAGCTGGCCCCGGGCGCACGGGTGGGTCCGTGGGCCGTCACCGGTGTCGCCGGGCGGGGCGGCATGGGGGTGGTATACGAGGCCGAACGCGCCGACGGCGCCTTCACCCGCCGGGTGGCACTCAAGCTCATCCAGGGACCGGCGGCGCAGGGATTCCTGCTGGAGCGATTCCTCTCCGAGCGCCAGCTCCTCGCCGGGCTCGACCATCCCCACATCGCACGGCTGCTGGACGGCGGGGTCACGCCGGATGGCCGGCCCTACTTCGCGATGGAATACGTGGCCGGGGCGCCGCTCGATCGCTGGTGCCGCGGGCGGAAACCGGCGCTCGCCGAACGCCTGCGGCTCTTCCGGCAGGTGTGCGCGGCGGTCGCGTACGCCCACCGGCGGCTGGTGATCCACCGCGACCTCAAGCCGGGCAATATCCTGGTCACCGAGGCGGGCGAGGTGAAGCTGCTGGACTTCGGGATCGCAGGCGCGGCCGCGGAGTCGCCGGAGCTGCCAGGCGGCGCCCCACGGCTGCTGACGCCCGCCTACGCCAGCCCGGAGCAACGCGCCGGTGCGTCACCCTCGGTGGCCGGGGATGTGTACTCGCTGGGCGTGATCCTGCACGAACTGCTCACCGGTCACCGGCCCGGCGCGGACGGGACCCTCGCCTCCGTGCCCCGCCTGCGGGGCGACCTGCCCGCCATCCTCCACGCCGCGCTCCACCCCGATCCGGCGACCCGCTACCCCTCGGTGGAGGCGCTCGATGCCGACCTGGAGCGATACCTCGCGGGACTGCCGGTGCGGGCCCATCCCGACAGCCTCACGTATCGCGGCGGAAAGTTCGTGCGGCGCCACTGGCTGGCGCTGGGGGCCGGCGCGGTCGCGATGCTGGCGCTCGTCGCCGTCGCCAGCGTCGCGGCGCTGCAGGCGCGGCGGGCCTCCCGCGAGGCGGTGCGGAACGCGGAGGCCGCCACCTTCCTCACCACCCTGCTGGAACTGCCCTACGCCTACGACTCCGGTGCCACCGCCCCGTCCCTCCGCGCGATCCTCGACGCGGCCGTCGCCCGGCTCGATTCCCTCACCGCGGCGGGCGACCCGCCGGACCCGCAGCTGTACGAGTCGCTCGGCCTGGGCTACGCCGGGCTGGCGGCCAACGACGTTTCCGCCACCCTGGTGGAGCAGGCGATCGGGATCCGGCAGGCCCGTGGCGATCCCGACAGCCTCATCCTCGAGGCCCGGCTGCAGCTGGCCACCAGTGAGGCACTGGGAGGCCGGGAGCAGGAGGCCCTCGCGCTCACCCGGGCGCTGACCCCCGACGCCCGCCGGATCTTCGGCGTCGGCTCCACGCGGGTGGCCCAGGTCCTCGTGCTGCGGGAGACGATCGCGCGCCGGCTGGGCCGCCTGGCGGAAGCGGAAGCGAGCGCGGCCGAGGCGATCACCCTGCTCGAGGCGGACTCGACGCAGGGGCGGATCGCGCTGGCGCACGCGCACCATAACCTGGGGCATGTCCGCCTGGAGCAGGGCCGGCGGGAGGAGGCCAGGCGGGAGTACGGAGCGGCGCTGCGCATCCGGGTGGCGGCGGGGGCCAGCCCGGTGGAGGTGGCCAACAGCCACGCGACGCTGGCACTGCTGGCGGGGATGGCCGGCGAGTGGACTGTGGCGGATTCGCTGCTGGCGCTGTCGGAGGCGCTCAAGCGCCGCACCCTGGATGCCATGCATCCCGAGATCACCGACGACCTCCGCACCCGGGGCGAGCTGCGGCTCCTGGCCGGGAACCCGCGCGCCGCGGAGGCGGATTTCCGGGAGGCGCTGGAGCGGTACCGGCAGCGGGGACACGCGGTCCACTGGCAGGTGGTGCCGGTCATCGTGGGGCTGGGCGATGCCCTGGTGGCCCAGGGCCGGGCCGCCGAGGCCGGGCCATTCTTCGCCGCCGCGCGCGACAGCCTGGCCTACCTGGGGACGGTGCCGAGCGCGCTCGCGGCGCGCGCCCTCGCCGGGCTCGGCGCCGCCGAGCGGGCGGCGGGACACGAAAACCAGGCCGTCAGCTACACCCGGCAGTGCCAGGCGATGTACCACACCCTCGGCGGGCCGGAGGACGCGCGGGCCCGGCGCTGCTAGCGGCCGCGCCCGCTGCGCCGCGCTAGGGCCGCCCGATCGTCACCTCGGGCAGGGCCCGCACCCCATCGGTGAGCTGCACCCGCACCGCGCCGCCCGCCTGCGGCAGGGTGACCGCTCCGCCCCGCGCAAACGACAGCACCTCGCCGGTGGCGGCGTCGCGTACCACGGCCATCGGGTAGCCGGCGTCCCAGGCGACCTGCAGCGGTGCGCCCGCGCGGGCGCGCGCGGCCTGCACCGCCGGCAGGGTGGTGCCTGCCCGCAGCGCGGCCGCCGGCAGCCGCACGGCGGTCAAGCCGTGTCCCACCAGCCGCAGCTGCGCCAGCCGTCCCTCCATCCCCGCCTCCAACGGCACCACGAAGGCGAAGTGCTCCTCCGCGCCCCGCGGCAGGTCGGGCACCGGGTCGCCGGCAAAGGCGAGCCCGAAGAGCGGATCGCCCGCGGCATCGAGCCCCTCCACCCGGTGCGGGCCGCCTCCCTGCGGCAGGCGGGCGGGCGCGTCCACCACCACCGCCGGCTCCAGGATGACGTTCCCGGCCTGGATCCGGCCCCAGACCAGGAGGCCCCGGCCGGCGGGCCCGCCGGCCACCGTCGGGTGCGTGCCCCGCCACGCGAGCACGCCCAGGTAGGTGTAGTCGCTCACCCACTCGGGATTGCAGTAGCTCATCAGGTCCTTGTAGGCGGCCGGCCCCTTGTAGGCCATCGCCGTGACGTCCACCCCCCAGACACCGATGATCGCGTTGGCGTAGGGGTAGCTCTGGTCGGGCCCGCTGGGGTTGCCGCAGGGCGCGTGCAGCCGTCCGAAGTTGTGTCCCAGCTCGTGGGCGATCACGCCCGGCGCACTGCCGGGCTTGTCCCACGAGACCGAGGCGGGACTGCCCACGTACCCGAGGCCCGCGATGCCGCTGCCGTAGGTGACCTGAATGATCCCGACGTAGTTCGCCGTCCCGCCTTCCGAGGCGCGGAGGGCGCTCATCTCGCTCAGGGTCTGGCTCCAGCCGCCGTTGCCGTCGCTGGACTGGTAGGCCGGCGAGGTGCTGGTGTAGGTCCCGTGCAGCGAGGTGGTGACCGCCGCCAGGGGAAAGATCCGCTTCGTGGTCTCGGTGAACTGGTCCTTGGTGCCGAGGGTGACATCGCCCTTGAGTCCGCTCGCGACCTGGGCGACCGGCACCAGCTTGATGGTGAGGGCAGGCACCGCCTGCACCGTCACCGTGTGGGTCGCGGCTGGGCCGGGCCAGCGGTTGTTGGCCTCGTCGGTCTCGGAGACCGCGTCGTCCGGATCCACCTCGACCTGGTAGGCCAGCCCCGTCTGCATGCGGTTGGCCGGGATCAGGACGTTCCAGCTCCTGGCCAGCGCCGTGGTATCCGGCAGCAGCGGCACCGAACTGGCCGGTGCGGGGACGTCAATCGAATCCACCTGGGTGCCGCCCTGGAACAGCCGCACCCGCACCGCGGGCAGGGCGGTATTGGCGGTGTCGGCCGCCACGAACACCCGGAGCAGCGCCTCGCGGGTGGCGACCATGGGCACGCTCCCGTCGGACCGCTGGACGCTCTGCACCAGCTGGGTGCCACTCACCGCAAGGTCCAGGTTGGTGGCGGGCCCGCCCACGTAGGCCACGGCCACGCTCTGGGTATCGTGCGCCGCCACGAAGACGCTGTCCGGCGAGGGCGTGGCGGTCCAGGTCTGGCCCTGGGCGTTCACGTAGCCGGCGCTCACCCGGTACGCGCCCTCGGTCAGCCCCTTCAGCTCGGCGCTCGCGGCCAGGCTGCGATGGAAGTTGTCGGGTCCGGTCACCGTCACCCGGGCGGCGGCACCGCCGGGCAGTCCGCTCACCGTCACCGAAAGACGGCCGCTGCCGGCGGGCCCGGTGCCGCCACCATCGCCGCCGCCGCAGGCCGCGAGGAACAGCAGCGCCAGGACCAGCGCGCCCCGGGGAGCGCGCGCCTCAGTTGGGAGCGTGGACACCATTGCCTCCGTAGTTCCGCGTGGCCCCGAAGGCCTGCGACTCGAGTGGCCAGGGGCGGGTGTTGTCGATGTTCGCGAGCTTCTGCCGCACCGAGCCCGGGAAGGGGACGGTGTCGGCGTGGCCGCCGAAGGGGTCGGTGTACCACACCCTGGGCCCGCCGGCATTGTGCAGCACGGTCTGGTTGAAGTACACCTCGCGCACCAGGCCGTTGAGGGTGGAGCGGGGGTCGTCCCAGGTCACATCGGTGACGCTCCCGTCCGCGGTGGACGCACCGCAGGCCCCGCCGGCGGCGTGATCGCCGTTGGGCTCCTGCTCGTAGCAGGCCTCGAGCGAGCGTCCGGTCAGGTCCCCGCGCCCCCCGTCGAAGTATCGGCTGGGGGCGAACACGGCAAAATGCGGGTCGAAATACGCCAGCTCGGAGCCGTCGCCGCGGCGCAGGTAGTTGCCGCTCACCCAGTCCTCGTACAGCCCCTCGCTGAACCGGGAGAACTGTCCGTCCGGCACCAGGATGAAGTCAGTGATGCAGCTGCGGTCGGGGATGAAGCGCACCCCGCTCCCGGCGGGCGAATTGGCCGGGACCGGCGTGCCCGCCGCCACCACGGTGGCCTTGTCGCAGGAGCGCACGAACTCCCCCGGCGCCCCGAACGCCACCATGATCGTCGCGTGGATCTCGGTGCCGTCGGTGCAGCGGACGTGGTAGGCCAGCTCATGCAGGTTGTTGGTGAAGGCGTCCTTCGAGTGGGTGCCCTGGTGCAGCTTGGTGAGGAAGTCGCACTGCACCCCGATGTTCACCCGCTGGCCGTTCACGCTGCGCTGCAGCTCCACCCCGTTCTCCCACTCGATCTTGTGCCCCACATGGTCCTCGTGCCGCATGCCGGCCGGGTCCCAGGTGTCGAGCGCCTCGTTGGCCACGCCGAAGGGAATCGGGCCGGTGCTGGCGTAGAGCATCGAGCCGTGCGGGTTGCGCCCGTGCTCGTGCCCGAAGTGGCAGCCCGTGCCGGGATCCACCGGCGGGTGCCAGGTGGGATAGAGCTTGCCGTCCGGCCCGAGCACGCTGTACTGGTCGTGGATCGCCTTCGAACAGTCGTCCCAGTGGGTCGGGGTCCACTTGCCGTAGGCCTCGCTGAACCCCGTCGGCGCGGGCCCGTTGCCGCCGCCGCCATCGTGGCCGCACGCGGCGAGCAGGCCGGACCCCAGGGCAAGGGCGGCGAGCGCCCGGCGGGCGGGAGCGGACATGGAGGACCTCATGCCGACCTGGACGAGAAAGAAGCGGGCCACCATGGGGGTGGCCCGTCCGGGGACCGTCGCGGAATGTGGGGCGGAGGGAGAGGACCGGGCGGTGCCCGGGATCACGCTGGGAAGTGCTTGCCTGTCGGGCGGTTACGCTTCCGCCCGCTGCTCTCCGCTGGGCCGGCCGGCCAGAACGAAGAGATCGGCCTCCGGCGGCGGACCCAGGACCCGGTTCCGGCCCGCCTCCTTGGCCTGGAACAGCCGGGCATCCGCCCGGTCGAGCAGGTCGTCTGCCCGGGTCCCGTCGTAGCCGTAGGTGGCCACGCCGATGCTGATGGTCACGTGGGCCAGCTCGGTGCGGCGGGGCAGCGCGATCGGCAGCCCGTCCACCAGGCGGCGGATCGCCTCCGCCCGCTCCATGGCGGCCGAGGGGGCCATGCCGGGGAACAGGGCGACGAACTCCTCGCCGCCGTAGCGCACCACCACGTCGCTGGCGCGGATGTCCTCCTGCAGCGCATGGGCCACCGCGCGCAGCGCCACGTCGCCCGCGGCGTGGCCGTGGGTGTCGTTGAAGCGCTTGAAGTTGTCCACGTCGATCATGAGCAGCGCCACCGGCTCGCTGTAGCGCCGCGCCCGCGAGAGCTCGGCCTCGACCCGCTCGTCGAAGTAGGACCGGTTGGGAAGCCCGGTCAGCCGGTCGCTGCGCGACTGGCCCCGCAGCCGCTGGCTGCGGAGCACCACCGCCACCGCCAGCAGGGTGCAGACCGCGAGCAGGACCAGGCGGGAGAGCTGGGTGGCCCAGTCGAACTCGCCGTAGCCGTGCAGGTCCTGCGAGGGCGCCTGCAGGTCGAAGGCGGTGTTGGCCACCACCACCAGGGTGAGGTACTGCACGATCGCCAGCCCGCCCGCCGCCAGGCTGATGCGGGAATCGTAGCGCAGCGCGGTGGCACCCACCGCCACGAAGTACACCTCGAACAGCAGCCGGCTGTTCACCGTGGTGATCGGCTGGCCCACGAACAGGAACGCCGCGAGGCCCGCGCTCACGCAGCTCACGTCGAGCAGGCTGGTCGCGAGGCCCAGCCAGGGCCGGTAGAAGTGCCGCCGGAGCATCAGCTGCGCCCCCACCGCCAGCGCGAACCCCAGCAGCCCCACGCCCATCCCGATCACGCCCGCCAGCCAGTTGGCGGGATCGAAGATGAGGTTGATGACCGGGATCGGCAGCAGCAGCAGGATCAGGATGGTCCGCACCCGGGCCACCAGCAGCTCCCCCTCCGCGCCGGCGTCCATCTGCAGCGGGTCCGGGGGCAGCAGCATCCGCCGCCACGCCGGCGGCTCCTCGGCGGCTGGCATCGGGTTCGGCACGCTGACCGCGCGCGACCGGCGGCGGGAGTACTGGTAGCCCTGGGTCATCACATCAGCCGGTACTTGGGCCCGGAACCGCCCTCACGCGGGGTCCACCGCGGGCCCAGCACGTCGGTGGCCTTGCAGTCCACGCAGTTCGGGGCGTTCACCCGCAGCGTGTCGCCCACTCGCTCGTACACCCCCGCGGGGCAGAGGTGGGCGTAGAAATCGGCGACCGCGCCGCTCACGTCCGGTCCCACCAGCAGGTGCTGAGGAATGGTGTCCCGGGTGGCGTTGCCGGCCTTGAACACCGCATCCACCTTGCTGAAGGTGAGGCTGCCGTCGGGCGTGAAGGGTTCCCCGGCGCCCGGCGCGCGCGGGCGCTCGGCGTCCTCGTGCATCGCGATGCGGCCACCCGGGAAGGCGCCGCGGGTGAGGGTCATCAGGCCCGCCCTGATCCCGCCGAGCACCATCCCGTCCTTGAAGGCCAGCCGCATGTTGCGGGTGCGGCGCAGGTCCTCGACCACGTAGCTCTGGTCCACCATCCGGTCGTACGCCGCCAGCCGCGCGGCGGAGGTGTCGCCCGCCTTCAGGGCCTCGAAGGCGGCGCGCGCGGCGTAGATCCCGGTCTGCATGGCGTAGTGGACCCCCTTGAGCGAGGGGACGTCCACGAACCCCGCGGTGTCACCGGCGAGCATCAGCCCGTCGCCGGAGCGGCGCTCCGGCAGGGCGTAGTACCCGCCTTCGGGGATGGTCTTGGCGCCCCACTCGAGGAGTTCCCCGCCCGCCAGCACCGGCTTCACCAGCGGATGCAGCTTGAGCCGCTGCAGCAGCTCGTGCACATCGAGCGCCGCCTCGCGGTAATCCAGCCCCACCACCAGCCCGAGCGCGACCATGTCGGGGCCCAGCGGGTACAGGAACGAGCCGCCGAACGCCGTCGAGGGGAGCGGCCACCCCATGGTGTGGATCACCTGCGGCAGCGGCCGGGTGACCCGCCAGACCTCCTTCACGCCCAGCGCGAAGATCTGCGGGTTGGCCGAGCCCACCTGCTGCCACTGGCGCCACGCCTGGCCCAGCGGGCCGCGGGTGCCTTCGGTGAGCACGGTGATCTTCGCGGTGACGTCGGTGGGTTCCTGGTATCCGTCGCCGGGGTTGCCCTCGCGGTCGAGTCCCGAGGCCGTGGTGCGCACCCCGACCACCGCCCGGTCCTGCACCAGCAACCCGTCCGCCGGGAACCCGGGGAGGATGTTCACGCCCAGCGCTTCCGCCTGCTCGCCCAGCCAGCGCACCACCTCGCACAGCGACGCGGTGTAGAAACCGGCATTGTGCATCGTGGGCGGGGTGGGGATCCGGGTGGAGCCGCCGGCGGTCAGGTAGTAGACCGCCTCGCCGCTCACCGGCTGGCGGAAGGGGAGTTCGCTGTCCGGCTTTCCGGGGAAGAGCTCGCGCAGGGCCCGCGGGTTGATCACCGCGCCGGAGAGGCAGTGCTCCCCGAGGCTGCCGGCCTTCTCCAGCACCGCGATGTTGACCTCGGGGAAGCCCGAGCCCCTGGCCTGTTCCCGCTGGACCAGGTTGGCGAGCTCGATGGCGCCCGCCAGCCCGGCGGGGCCGGCGCCGACGATGACGACATCCATTTCCAGCGCCTCAGCCCCCGGCGGCTCGGGAAGGATGAGCCGGTCGAGCGGCAGCGGTCGCTGGTGCCGGAGGGGCAGGATCGGGGTCACGGAAACCATTCCCTGGAGGGTGCTGGAAGGGTGGCGGAATATAAGGATTCCCGGCCGGAGCGTTACCCCGGACCGGGCCCTGACCGGGGGGCCCGGGGGCGCTCCGCTCCCGCCCCGCCGGAGCCAGCTATCTTCCGGCGTTCCCAGCGCTTCCGACCCTTGCCCCGGGCCGTTCATGCAGGTGCCTCCGATCCCCGGCTTCCGGCCGGTCCCCTTCACCGGCGTCATCTACGTCATGGCCGAGGCGGCGCGCCACGGCTACCGCTACGGGCACCCGGAATGGTGCAACCTGGGCCAGGGGATGCCGGAGACCGGCCCGCTGCCGGGCGCCCCGCCGCGGGTGGATGCGGTGCAGATCGCGCTGGACGACCAGGAGTACGCCCCGGTGCCCGGTATCCCGGAGCTGCGGCAGGCGGTGGCGCAGCTCTACAACCAGCTGTTCCGCCAGGGCAAGGCGTCGCAGTACACCGAGAAGAACGTCTGCATCTGCGGCGGGGGACGGGCCTCGCTCACCCGCGCGGTGGCGGCCCTCGGCGAGATCAACCTGGGGCACTTCCTCCCCGACTACACGGCGTACGAGGAGCTGCTCGACATCTTCAAGCTGTTCAGCTCCATCCCCATCCTGCTGGACAGCGCGCGGGGCTACGCCTTCTCGGTGGAGGACCTGCGGCGGGAGATCACCGGCCGCGGCCTGTCGGCGCTGCTGCTCTCCAATCCCGGCAATCCCACCGGCAAGGTGATCCGGGGGGAGGAGCTGGCGCAGTGGGTGGCGACCGCGCGGGAGCTGTCCTGTGCCCTGCTGCTGGACGAGTTCTACTCCCACTACGTCTGGAGCGGCGAAGGGGACGACGCGATCGTCTCGGCGGCGCGCTACGTGGAGGACGTGGACCAGGACCCGGTGGTGCTGTTCGACGGGCTCACCAAGAACTGGCGCTACCCGGGGTGGCGCTGCACCTGGATCGTGGGGCCGCGGGCGGTGATCGATGCGGTGTCCTCCACCGGATCGTTCCTCGATGGCGGCGGCAGCAAGCCGCTGCAGCGCTCCGCGATCCCGCTGCTCGACCCGGCGATCGTCCGGGCGGAGACCGGCGCCATCCGGGCCGCCTTCCAGCGCAAGAAGACCATCCTGAAGGCGGGGCTCGAGGCGGCGGGGATGCGGCTGGACCTCGACCCCGACGGCACCTTCTACTGCTGGGCGGACGTGTCGGGGCTCCCCGCCGGGCTGGACGACGGCATGAGCTTCTTCAAGGCCGCGGTGAAGGAAAAGGTGATCTGCGTGCCGGGCGAGTTCTTCGACATCAACCCGGGCAAGCGCCGCAGCGGGCGCCCCTCGCGGTTCCGCCAGTATGTGCGGTTCTCCTACGGCCCGGAGGAGGCAGCGGTGACCGAGGGCGTCGCGCGGCTCCGGCGCCTCGTCGCGGCCGCGCGGTAGGCTACCACGCGCCTGCCTACCGTCCGCCCGTCTGACCGTCCGACCGTCTGACCGTCAGCCGAAACACCGGATAGCTCGCCAGCAGCATCCCCAGCGCCCACTTGCTGTTGCCCGGATCGGCGACGACGGCCCCCGCCAGGAATCCGAGCGAGCCCAGCACCAGGAACCAGGTCACCCCCGGGTAGCCCCAGGCGTGGTACGGCCGCGGCGTGGCCGGCTCGGTGCGCCGGAGCACCAGCACCGAGATGAACGAGAGCAGGTAGTTGAGCACGAAGAAGAACGCGGTCACCGCCAGCACCTGGTCGAAGGTGCCGCTCACCAGCAGGACAATCGTGAACAGGGTCGAGAGCACCAGCGCCGGCACCGGCGTCCCGCCCGCGTTGACCGCGCGCATCCGGGCCCAGAAGAGCCCGTCCTCACTCATGGCGTAGGGCACCCGGCTGGTGATGAGCAGGATGGCGCTCGCCGCCGAGAGCAGCGACAGGATCAGCACCACCCGGACCAGGGTCTCGCCGATCGGCCCGAAGAGCACCCCCGCCGCCGTGGCCGCCACCAGCGACTGTCCGGCCATCTGGTCCAGCGGCAGGGCGCGCATGTAGCCCACGTTGAGCAGCAGGTAGATGACGATCACCAGCACCACGCCCCGAGCCATCGCGCGGGGGATCTGCCGTTCCGGATCGGTCACCTCGCCACTGAAGTAGAGCATCCCGTTCCAGCCGTCGTAGGTGTAGATCACCCCCTGCAGCGCGACGATCACCGCCGTGAGCCCCGGCAGCGACGGTGCCACCGCGGCCGCGGCGGGCCGCGCGGGCACGGTGGCCACCAGGCAGGCGAACGCGAGTCCCACCAGCAGCACCACCTTGAGCAGGCTGGTCACCTGCTGGGTGAGGTCGCCGCTGCGGATGCCGACCGCGTGGATCAGGGTGAAGGCCAGGGTGATGGCAACCGCCACCGGCACCTCGAGCGGGGCCAGCGACGGGACCAGCACGCCGAGATAGTGCCCGATGGACACCGTGACGAGGGCCATGGAACCGCTGGAGGAGATCCAGTCGCTCCAGCCGATGACGAAGCCGGCGTAGTCCCCGAGGGCGCGGCGGGCGAAGACGTACTGCCCGCCCGAGCGTGGCACCATCGCCCCCAGCTCGGCCAGGGTGAGCGCGCCGAGCAGGGCGTAGATGCCTCCCGCCACCCACGCCCCGAGGAACCAGGCCGAGTCGGGCAGGCGCGCGGCGATCTCCCCGGGGGTCCGGAGGATGCCGACGCCGATGGTGTTGCCGACGATGATCGCGACGCCGAAGGCGACGCCAAGAATCTGCAGGAGCCGCCCCCGGGCGGGGGCGGCGGCCGTAGCGGCCGGTGCGGTCACGAGGGGCTCCGGAGGGAATGGGCCCAAGGTATCCCGCACCGGCCGGTCCGGCCAGCGGCGCTCAGCCCTCGCCGCGGAGCTTCTTCACCTCGGCGGTGAGCCGGGGGACGATCTCGAACAGGTCGCCGACGATGCCGTAGTCGGCCACCTTGAAGATGGGGGCGTCCTTGTCGCGGTTGATCGCGACGATGGTCTTCGCGGTGCGCATCCCCGCCAGGTGCTGGATGGCGCCGGAGATGCCGACCGCCACATAGAGGTTGGGGCTCACCGTCTTGCCGGTCTGCCCCACCTGCGCCCCGTGCTCCCGCCAGCCGGCATCCACCACCGCGCGGCTGGCGCCCACGGCGGCGTTGCCGAGGGCGGCCGCCAGCTCCTCCAGCAGCTTGAAGTGCTCCGGCGCCTTGAGCCCGCGCCCGCCGGACACCACGACCGGCGCCTCGGCCACGTCCAGGGCCGCGGTGGCGGGTGCCTTGACCTCCGTCACCGTGACCCGCGCGGTGAAGGCCGGCACCGTCGCGGCCACGGACTCACCCGCCTTGGCGGCCGCGGTGACCGGGAAGGTGTTGGGCCGGATGGAGACCAGCGCCGGGGCGCCGTCGAGCCGCACCCGCTGCAGTGCCTTGCCGGCATAGACCGGGCGGGTGGCGATGATCTTCCCGCCGTCCACCTCGAGCGCGGTGACGTCGGTGGCGAGCCCGGTGCCGAGCCGCGCGGCAACCCGCGGGGCCAGGTCCCGGCCGGTCGCGGTGGCGGCGAACACCACCGCCGCGGCCCCCTTGGCGGCCTCCGCAACCGTGGCGGCCGAGCCATCGGGGCAATAACGGGCGAAGTCGGCGTGGGTGGCGGTGCACACCCGGTCGGCGCCGTGGGCGCCGAGGGTGTCGGCCCCGGAGACCTGGCCGGCGCCGAGCACCAACGCGTCCACGGTGCCGCCGAGCGCGTCGGCCAGGCGGCGCGCCGCGGCGACCGCCTCGAGGGAGACCTTCCGCAGCGCGCCGTCGCGCTGCTCGGTGATGGCCAGGATGCGGGTCATCAGATCACCTTCGCTTCGTCACGGAGGAGCTGCACCAGGGCGGGCACCGCGTCGGCGCCCTCGCCCACGATCTGGCCCGGCTTCCGCTCGGGCGGGAGCGCCAGGCCGAGCAGCGTGAGGCTGCCGGGCCCGAGGGTCACCGGCTTCACCTCGAGCGGCTTCTTCTTGGCCGCCATGATGCCCTTGAGCGAGGGTAGCCGCGGAGTGTTGAGCCCCTTGTCGCAGGTGAGCACCGCGGGGAGCGTGGCGGTGACCACCTCGATGCCGCCCTCGACCTCGCGCTCCGCCTCGATCGCGGTGCCGGTGAGCGTCAGGTGTGCCACCGACGTGATGCAGGGGAGCCCCAGCAGCTCCGCCACCATCGGGCCGACCTGGTGGTTGTAGTCATCCACCGCGAGCTTGCCGCAGAGGACCAGGTCGTAGCCGCCGTCCTTGAGCTCGGCGGCCAGCGCCCGCGCCACGGCCAGCCCGTCGGGGCTCCCTCCGCCCGAGAGCAGCACCGCCTTGTCCGCGCCCATCGCGAGGGCGGTCCGCAGGGTCTCCTGGGCGGCGTCGCCGCCCACCGAGATCGCGACCACCTCGCCCCCGCCGGCAGCATCCCGCTGCTTCAGGGCTTCCTCCACCGCGTACTCGTCGTAGGGATTGAGGACGAACTTCAAGCCCGTCTCGTCAATGGACTTGCCGTCGGAGCCGATCACGATCCGGGAGGTCGTGTCGGGCACCCGCTTGAGACACACCGCGATCCGCACAAGGCACCTCGTTCGGGAGACATTCGGGCCGGTCCGGCCGCCGAGAAGTTACCCAGCCGCGGGGGGGTGATGCCACCCGCACCGCGCCACCGGACACCACACGGGGCAGGAGGCCGAAGCCCCCTGCCCCGTGGGCATCCCGCGGCCGGTGGAGGTCAGGGCACCGGCCGGAGGGACCGCCGCCCGCTAGTCGTCGCCGGCGCCAAAGCTGCGCCGGATGATCAGTCGCACCACCCGCCGGTAGCCGGGGGTGAGGAAGCGCTCCAGCACGTCGCCGCCGCCCTGGTTCACGTTGAAGGTGCCGAAGGTGGCGTACTTGTGCTGCAGGATGTTGTTCCCCACCGCCACGATTTCCCACCCGTCGCCGTGCCACCCCAGCCGGGCATCCGCGACGAAGTAGCCGGGCAGCTTCGGCTCGACATTGGCCTCGTCGCCGCGGAGGTACGAGCTGCCGATGTAGCGCCCGTCGGCGCCGGCGTAGAAGCCGCGCGGCAGCACGAACGACCCGCCGAACTTCACCTGGTGCTCCGGCACCAGCGGCAGCTGGTCGCCGGGCTTCACCTCGTTGGAGCCGCCGAAGTCCTCGCGGATGGAGAACACGTCTGCCGTGGTCTGGAAGGTGGCGCGGGTGAGGGCGTAGTTGGCGTAGAGCGAGTGACCGCCGGCGAGGAACAGCTGGGCCGACAGCTCCACCCCCTCCCGCCGGGTCCTGTCGATGTTGCCGAAGTAGCCATCGATGGTGGAGCCGCTGGCGACGCTGTCGGAGCTGAAGAGGAAGATGTCGTCCTTCACGTCGGTGCGGTACACGCTGCCGGAGAGGATCGCCTGGCCGGCGACCAAGCGCCCGCCCAGCTCGTAGGTGGTAGCGCGCACCGGCTTGATGGGCGGGTCGTCGCCCAGCGCGAACGGCAGCGGGCAGGGCGTCGCCGGGTCGGCGCAGGCCAGCTCGATCACCGCCGGCGCGCGGTAGGCGCCACCCACCGAGGCGTAGAGCGAGAGCCCGCGCCCGGCATCGAGCGTCACCCCGCCCTTGGGGCTCAGCCGGGAGTAGGAGCTGGTGGTGTCGCGCGCCGGGTCCAGCTGGTTGCGGAAGGGGATGCGCACGTAGTCGTAGCGCGCCCCGGCGGAGAACGTCACCCGGCCCGCCGTGAGGTCGCCGAGGGCGTACGCCCCCGCGTCCCAGGTGGGGCTCTTCACGAAGGTGGTACGGCGGGAGGCGCCGCCGAACTTGGTGGAGTCGGCGTAGAGCTGGACGTCCGTGCTGCTGGCGGACCCCTCCGCGCCCACCCGGAGGCCGAGGCGGGCCGAGGGCTGGAAGCGGTAGTCCACGGTCGCGCCGCCGGTGAGGTTGCGCGAGCGGCCGAGGTTGTCCGGGTCGGCGGCCTGGTTGACGTTCAACCGCTCCGCCCGGTGGCGCCGCACGTAGGTCGACACCGAGAGCTGCCGGGACGCCGAGCGACGATAGCCGCTCAGCGCCAGCTGCAGGTTGTGCAGGTCCTCGTAGTCGCCGGTGGTCAGGTTGGAGTCGGGATGGGTCCGGTACACGCTCTCCGGCAGCGAGCCCGCCCCCTGCGACCGCGAGCGCGCCCCGTAGCCCTGGAACCGGACCCCCCAGTTCTCGGTGAGCCGGCCCAGATTGAAGAACCCGTTGTACTGCCAGGCGGGCGTGTCCTGGCGCCAGCCGTCCTCCCGGTCGTAGCCACCGCCGGCGTAGTAATTCCACTTTCCCTGGCCCAGGTTGCCGGCGAGGGAGGCGTCGGCGCCGAAGGTCTTGTAGTTGCCGCCCGAGACCTCCACCTCGCCATGCGTCGGCCCGCCGCCGCTGTTGGTCACCAGGTTGATCGCCCCGCCCAGCGAGTTCCGCCCCAGCAGCGAGGAGGTGCCCGAGAGCAGCTCCACCCGGGTCACGTGCTCCATGGGCAGCAGGTCGAAGTTCACCTGCGCCGCGTCGGGCTCGTTCTGGCGCACCCCGTCGAGGAACACCGACAGCCCCTGCGGCAGCCCCACCACCGGCGAGGCGAAGAACCCGCGCGAGCTTACCGAGAGCTTGTAGCTCGAGCCGAGATCATCGTAGCTCGAGATCCCCGCCTGGGCGGAGAGCAGGTCGGTGAGTTGCCGCGGCTCCGAGGCCTCGATCTGGTCCCGGCTGATGATCGTGGTGCGCGCCGGCACGCCGGACCCGACCCTGGGCCCGCTCGGCGCGATGATCGAGCCGACCACCTCGATCGGCTTGAGCACCACCGCGGTGTCCCGACGGGTGGAGTCGGGCTGCTGGGCCTGGAGGGGGAGCGTCACCGCAGCCAGGAGGAGTAGCGGGGTCAGGCGGGGTCGGATCATCAGGGATCGAATGGGGTGGAGAGAGAATGAAGGCGGGACGCGAGGTTCAGCGGAGGGCGGCGCGCGGACCGTCCCGTTCGTAGATCGCGGCCATGGTGATCCGGTTGGAGGGCAGGCGGAGCACCACCAGGGCGTCGTCACTGGGCCCGCCGCCGTCGTAGTCGAGGCAACAGAATTCGGAGGTGACGATGCCGGGCAGCAACGGGCCCAGGATGGCGGGGCGGCCCTGGCGCTCGAACCGGATGGCATCGCCCGGGGTCAGGGTGCCGCTGCCGTCACGATCCTCGTAGATCGCGAGCCGGGTGACGTCCTTCCCGTGGCGGGAGATGACCAGCAGCCCGTCGTCGGCGTCGCCGCCGCCGTCCAGGTCCTGGCAGCAGCGATCCACCTGACGCGTGGCATCCGCCACGCGCCAGCCGGCGAGCGCCAGGAACAGCACCGCCGCCGCGGCCAGGGGCACGCGCCAGCGCGAGGGCTCGCGGGGCTCAGGGCGCTCGCCCCGCGCCGCCCGCCCCGCGATCTCCGGCCCCAATGACGCCCGCGGTTCGAACCGCACCGCGGCCAGCCGCCGGTCCAGTGCCGCAAGATCCTCCGGCAGCTCGCTCACGGCGCCTCCGGCTGGCCGAGCGCGTCGCGCAACCGGGCCAGCGCCCGCCACAGCCGCGTCCGCACCGCCGCCTCCCGGATCCCCAGCACCTCGGCCACCTCGCTGCCGTCGAGACCACTGCCATAGCGCAGCCCGATCACCTCGCGGTCCCGGGCGGGCAGGGCCGCCACGGCGGCCAGCAGCCGGCCCACCTCTTCCTCCCACAACAGTCGCTCCTCCGGCGAGGGGGCATCACAGGCCAGGTCGCGCGTGGCGGCCAGGGGCACGTGGTTCCGCACCCGGGTGCGGCGGAGGTGATCGTGGAGGGTGTTGCGGGCGATCGTGAGCAGCCAGGTCCTGAGGCTGCCCCGCGCCGGGTCGTAGCGATCCGCGGCCTGAACCGCCTTGAGGAAGGTCTCCGAGGTCGCATCCTCCGCCGCATCGGCGGTGGGGAGGTGGAACCGGAGGTAGCGGTAGACCGCGGGGCCGTGCTCCTCATACCACGCGCGACAGGCCGCCCCCGCCTCATCGGCGGGGACGGAGGTCGGTTGCGGGGGGCGAATCGTGGGCCTGAGGAGGGTCACGCTGGGAACATACGCGCCAGCGGCCCGGACGTCACAGCCCGGCCGGGTGGGGGGCTAGCGGGTCGGCCAGTCCGGCGGCTGGACGGTGCAGCAGCCGAGGGTGGTGCACGCCATCCACGGGTCCACCCCGCCACTGGCCACCACCGGCAGCGCGCCGAGGGCACCGAGCCCCTGCTTCGGGTCGGGACCGTTCCGGTCGTCGAGGACACCGGGGAGCTGCCACTGCGCCACCGACTGGCGCCAGGGGCGGGTCGGCGGGTGCAGCCGGGTCGGGAGGTCCACCACATCGTGGTCCGTGTCCTTCACGTCCGGCACGAAGGCGGAGAGCAGCTTCCCCTCGCGCCGGTAGATGAACCAGTAGGTCGTCCCCCGCGGCACCAGACCGAACTGGGGCAGCGGCGTGTCGGTGTTGTTCACCACGCGGCCGATCACCACGCCCTCATCGAAGGCCGATGGCGGGTTGCGGTACGCGCCCTCCGCCGGCTCGAGGGTGGCGATGGTGTTGCCCACCTCGGCCCGGTGCGAGGCCCCGGGATTGACGTCGTAGGTCCCCGCCCGCCCGGCCGCCAGCACCTTTTCCCGGTCAACGGTGGCGTTGGGGCCCAGCCCGACGGGGCGCGGGGGCTCGGGCAGGCGGCCCTCCTGCCCGCCGTTGTCGTGGCGCTCGAGTCGGCAGCCGGGGAGGATCAGCAGCAGGGCCAGCACGAGGCCCAGGGCGGGTCGCGGTGCAGGGGGCATGGTCACTCCGGCGGGGGTGAGGTCAGTTCGGGCGCCCGGCGAGGGCGCGCATCTCCGCGAGCAGCGAAGCGTAGGCGGGGTCGGCCCGGGACCACAGCAGCAGCACCCGCCCCGCAGGGACGGCCGCCGCGGCGGTGTCGCCCTGGGCCGCGGCGAGCCTGGCCCGGAGGGCCTGGATCCGGATGAAGCTCCCGGTCTCGACCACGCGCTGGGTCAGCTGCCACCCGCCATACGGCAGTGACGCAAGATAGCTGTCCAGCCGGCGGATGGCGCCGGCGGTGTCGTGGACGCTCAGCAGGACCTGGGTCTCCATGTAGAGCGCCTCGGTCGAGATCCGCCCGATCGGCATTTCCTTGCGCGCCGCCTCCAGCCGCTGGAAGCCGCCCTGCAACGCCGCCAGCCGGCCGGCGCGGGCGTCGTCCTGCAGCAGGAAGAGGTAGTCGTTGGACGGTTCCTGCCGGGGCCCCGGATTGGCGAGCGGGTCGGGAAAGAGCAGCATGCGGGAGCGGTCGAAGATCGCCGCATCGGCCCGCTCCCGATCCCGGCCCCCGTAGTAGCCGGCGAGCAGCCGCTCCGCCTGGTGCCGCAGCCGGCGCAGCGAATCCGCCGGCCCCCCGAGCCCCGCGAAGGCCGCGAAGGCCAGGGCGGTCTCCCGGAGCGAGAGCGGCACCGGGATCGCCCGGCCGGTGGCGTCCACGTACCACTCCGTCGGGGCCGCCCGCCGGGCGAACGCTGCGGCGAGGGTCCCCCGCCCCAGCAGCCCCGCCGCGGCGGCGAGGTACGGCGCCTCGTCGGCGGTCGGCGCCGGGTTGGCGCGCAGCAGCGAGTCGGCCAGGTGCGTCGCCTCGGCCAGCCGGTCCACCTTGACCAGCAACCGCAGCTCGTCGCCCGCCAGCTGCACGCGGCCCTCGGGCCTCGTCGTCAGGGCCAGCGCCTCCCGGTAGCGCAGCAGGGCGCTGTCCGCCGCCGCGGAAGTCCCGCCGTACTCGCCGGAGAGCTCCATCACCTTGGCCAGCGCGGTGACCGCCGTCGGGCTGGCGGGGAAACGGCGCACCCACTCGGCCGCCACCCGCTGCAGGTTGCGCTGGTTGTAGGTCACCGCCGCGATGTCCCTCACCCCGTGCGGGAGGGCGACCCCCCGGTTGAACTCCGCGATGGGCCAGGGGATGAACGCGAGTGTGTCGGCGTCCAGCTCCGGCAGGGCGCCGAACTCGAGCCCGGTCGAATCGTGCCGGATTCCGCGGCGCATCAGGTTGGGGGTCAGGTAGTACAGCCGGGTGAGCCGGGCAAAGGCGGCGCCCTCGAACACCCGGTACGCCGAGGGGATGAGCAGCAGGGCCCGCTGGTAGTCGTTGATCGCCCCCTGGTAGCTGGTCCGGAAGCGCCAGCGCGAGGGACTCGTCGGGTCGGGCAGGACCATCTGGTCATGCGCCCGGCACTCGGCCCGGCCGTACCAGCCGCGGAAGTCGAGGGTGTCGCGGGCGATCATCGCCTCGTAGCGCGCACAGGCCTCGGGGAAGCGCCCCTCCGCCAATGCCACCAGGGCCATCCCCCAGTCCCGTTCCCGCTCGGAAAGCGGCGGCGAGGCGCCCAGGCCGGCGATGGCGTGGTCGCGCCACACGGCCGGGGAGAGGCCCTGCCAGCTCTGGGTCTGGGCCAGCCAGAGGTGGGCCAGCCCGTAGCCCGGATCGATCGTCAGCGCCCGCTGGAACCCCTCGGCCGCCGCGGCCAGGTCCCAGCGGGCCAGGTCGGCGTGGGCCGAGTCGTACACGCTGTAGGCGGCGAGCACCCGGGTGCCCAGGACCCCGCCCTCCGCCGTGGGGGACAGGGCACGCGGCAGGAGCAGCGAATCACGCAGCTCGAGGAAGCGCGGCTCCAGGTCCTCCAGGGAGGGGGAGACCGTGACACTGTACTCCCGCAGCAGCTGTCCATTGCGGGCGGCGTCGTAGACGACGCCGCGGATGCGGATCGAATCCCGGAAGGACCAGACCTCGCCGCTCAGCACCCGGCCGGCGTGCGCGCTGCGGGCCAGGCGGAGCACGGTGCGGAGCGAGGAGGGATCGGACGTCTGGGCCAGCTGGTCGTCCACCCAGCGCGAGTCCACCATCGAGACGTCGTCCCAGCGGCTGAGCCCCTCGCGCAGCAGCCGGGCGCACTGCTCGCCGGAGAGCAGCTCCGGGGCAGCCCCGCCGTGGTGGACGAACGGTGCGATGACGAGGTGGTTGGGCTGGAGCGCCCCGGCGCCGAGGCCCCGGCCGTCGAGGATGGAGCCGAAGCCCGCATAGAGCACGCCCGCCAGCGCCGCGGCGGGCAGCGCCCAGCGCCAGGCGCCGCGCCAGCCGCGGAGCACCGGCGTGGCTGCCGGCGTGGCGCTCGCGGCCCGGCCGGCCTGCACCCGCTGGATCGCCTCGACGAACTGCTGCGCGGTGGGGTAGCGGTCCGCGGGGTGCTTGGCCAGTGCCCGCACCACGGTGGACTGAAGCTCCGCCGGCAGCGCCGCCCGCCGGGTCTGGACCGGCTCCGGTTCCGCCTCGAGATGCTGCACCACCAGCTCCTCCGGCGTGGTGCCGCGGAAGGGCGGGTTGCCGGTGAGCATCTCGTAGAGCACGCAGCCGAGGCTGTAGAGGTCACTCCGGCCGTCCAGCCGGGCGCCGCCGCTGGCCTGCTCCGGGCTCATGTAGGTCGGCGTGCCTTCCCGCTCCCCGAGGAGGCGCCCGCGGCTCCAGCCGCCGGCACTGATCGCGCGGGCGATGCCGAAGTCCGCCACCACGGCGTGGCCGCCGAGGAAAAGGATGTTCTCCGGCTTGATGTCGCGATGGATGACGTTGTGGCTGTGGGCGTAGGCGAGGGCGCTGGCGACGTCCACGGCGATCGCGAGCGCGTCGTCCAGCGGCAGGGCGCCCTCCCGCTCGAGCCGCTGGCGCAGGCTCTCCCCGGGCACGTAGGGCATCACGTAGTAGAGGAAGCCTTCGCCCTGCCCCGAGTCGTAGACCGGAAGGATGTTCGGATGGGCCAGCCCGGCGGCGACCTGGATCTCGTGCAGGAACCGCTCCGCCCCGCCCTCGCTCGCCTCCCCCAGCTGCAGCACCTTGAGCGCCACCAGCCGGGCGTGCCGCTCATCGCGCGCCAGGTAGACCACGGCCATGCCGCCGCGACCGAGCTCGCGCTCGACCGCATAGCGGCCGGCAATCAGGAGTGGCAGGGGAATCGGATCGTCGCTCAGGGGTCCACCCGTGGCCGGGCCATGCTGCAACCTAGGGCCGGTGGCCGGCGCCAGCCACTACCCGCATCACATCCCTAGAACGCAGCCAGGCCGGTGGCCGTCTCACCGAGGATGAGGGTGTGCATATCGTGCGTTCCCTCATAGGTATAGACCGATTCCAGGTTGGCCAGGTGGCGCATGGCGTGGTATTCGGCCAGGATGCCATTGGCCCCCAGCAGGCGGCGGGCCTCCCGGGCGCACTCGCAGGCCATGTCGACGTTGTTCCGCTTGGCCAGGGAGACCTGCTGCGGCGTCATGGTCCCGGCGTCCTTGAGCCGGCCGAGCTGCAGCACCAGCAGCTGGGCCTTGGTGATCTCCGTGAGCATGTCCGCGAGGCGGAGCTGCTGCAGCTGGGTCTGGCCGATCGGCCGGCCGAACATCACCCGCTGCCGGGCGTACTGCAGCGCCTCGTCATAGCAGGCGGTGGCGGCGCCCACCGCCCCCCAGGCGATGCCGTACCGCGCCTGGGTGAGGCACATGAGCGGGCTCTTGAGCCCGCCCGAACCGGGGAGCAGGGCGTCGGCGGGGAGCTGCACATCCTCCAGCACCAGCTCGCTGGTGTCGGAGGCGCGGAGCGAGAGCTTCCCCTTCTGGTCCCGGGCGGTGAAGCCCTTCGTGTCGGTGGGCACCAGAAAACCGCGCACCGAGCGCGCGTCGGCCAGGTCGCCGGTCTTGGCCCATACCACCGCCACGGTGGCCTGGGAGCCGTTGGTGATCCACATCTTGGTGCCGTTGAGGACCCAGCCGTCCTTCACCTGCCGCGCGGTGGTGATCATCCCCGCCGGGTTGGAGCCGTAGTCGGGCTCGGTCAGCCCGAAGCAGCCGATCTCGGTCCCCGCGGCGAGCCCCGGCAGCCAGCGGCGGCGCTGCTCCTCCGAGCCAAAGGCGAAGATCGGGTACATCACCAGCGCCCCCTGCACCGACGCGAACGACCGGATCCCGCTGTCGCCCCGCTCCAGCTCCTGCATGATCAGCCCGTAGGCCACGTTGTTGAGCCCGGCGCAGCCGTAGGTCTCGGGCAGGTTGGCGCCGAGCAGGCCGAGCTCCGCCATGCCCGGAATCAGCTCCCGCGGGAAGCGCCCCTCGACGTAGCACTCCCCGATGATCGGCATCAGCCGCTGGTCCACCCACTGGCGCACCGTGTCACGGACCGCCCGCTCCTCCTCGGAGAGGAGGGCGTTCACGTCGTAGAAGTCGGGCGGGGAGAAGGGAGGCATGGGAGGGTCGGGAGTGGGGAGACGAGAGCGGAGCGACGGGAGCCGGACACACAATGTCACGGTCGGCGGAGGGTGGCAATGGGGTCGGGCGCCGTCTCCTGTCGCCCCCCGCCTGCAGCTGGTTCAGTCCGTCCGCACCGCGCGCGGCTGGATGCCCACCTCGCGGGCCTTCTGGCGGAATTCCCGGCCATGGTCCACCGGGCGGCCGGTCTCGGCCTGCCACTGGTGCACCAGCTCGTGCAGCAGGGTGTCCCGCACCTCGGGCCAGGGGTCGCGCGTGACGTGCCGCCGGGAGAGGCCGATCGCCACCGCGCGGCCGCTCTGCCGCTCCAGCCGGACCTCGCCCAGGCGGCGGCGCATGCGGGCCGAGAGCCGGATCGGGATGTCGGGGAGCTGACCTTCGAAGTGCACCGCGTTGAGCTCGGCCCGGAGGGCACCGAGCCGGGCCAGGAGGGGCCGGTCCACGGGGCGCACCACCGGGTCGCGCCGGGGCCGCGAGGGCGCGTGCAGCTCCACCGGAAACGTGAGGAAGAGCCGCCGCGCCGCGAGCCGGGTGCTGCGGCGCACGCCGGGAGTCAGGAATCGGACAATGGCGCGGAGCACGTCGTCCGGTGCATGGGCATAGCCCTCGTGCACCCGCAGGCACTCCCCCGGGAGCCAGGAGAGCATGAGCTGCTGGTTGCGGTGGATCTCGAAGCGGGGGACCGGCGGGAGGCCCAGCGCGCGCAGCCGGGCGTGGAGCAGCGGAGCGACGCCGGCCGCCGGGGAGGGTCCGGGGGCCGGCGCCGGTTCAGCCCAGAGGGTCAGCTGCACGCCGGTAGCGGGCAAAGTGGGAGACATCGCCACGCATGAAGGTATCTGCGTCCCGGTGATAGACGAAGTGCTCCACCGTCACCTGCGTGGGGCTCACCCGCAGCAGGTTGAAGGCGCTGGGCCGGCCGCCGCGGGTGCGCACCGAGTGGGTGCCGGCGGTGCTGATCACCACCTGGTCGCCCAGCTGGCCCGCCCCCTCGGTGTGGTCGTGCCCGCACAGCACCACGTCGGCCTGAAGGGTCTGCAGCGCGCGCTGGGCCGCACGCGGGCGGGCCAGTCCCCAGCGATGGGAGACCACCCCGGGCAGCACGTTGTGATGCAGCACCGCCAGCCGGACCTTGTGCGGCGCGGTGGCCGCGAAGCGTTCGCGCACCCGCGCCACCTCGGCCGCCGGCAGGTGGCCCTTCACCGTGGTGTCGTTGGGATTGGGCGTCAGCGAGCCCCAGCTGAACCCGTTGGCGCTGAGCATCCCGGCGATGATCACGTCGTCCAGCTCCAGCACCGGAGTCAGGTCCGGGCCGAAGTAACGCCGCCACTTGCCGTACTTCACCCGCTGGCCCAGCACGCCGAGCGGGCTGCGCCACCACTGCACGTCGTGGTTGCCGGGGATGAGGTGCCACGGCGCGGTGCGGCTCAGCACGTCGAGGTAGCGCCGCGCCGCCTGGAACTCGCCGTGGCGCGCCCGCTGGGCCACGTCGCCGGAGACGACGATGGCCCGCGGGGCGAGGGTGGGGAGGAACCGCTCGAGGTCCGCCAGCTGCTTCAGGTCGCAGCGGACCCCGAAGTGGATGTCCGAGAGGTGGGCGATGACGACGTCGGTCACCAGATGACCCGGACCCGGTAGGTGAGGGTGGCCTTGCCGCTCGCCGGGACCGCCACGCGGAAGCGGGTGCGGGTGGACGAGAGCTTCTCCGGCTTCACGCTGCTGCTCAGCACGCTCCACTCGCCGCCACGCTGCTCCAGCACGTCCACCGTGGCGGGGGTGCCGGCGGCGTTGCTGATGGTCACCTTGTAGTCGGCGGTCGCCGAGTAGCGCCAGCCGCCGCCGGGGAGGCTGTCGCGCCGGGTGGTGAAGCTGGCCTGCACCCGCTTGGCGGTCAGGTCGAAGGCGCTGCCGGCGTTGAGGCGCAGGTCCTCGCCGGCGGGGCTGTGGTCGATCGCCGCCTCACCGACGAGCTGCAGCCGGCCGGCGCTGTCCGGCTCGAAGAGGCGCACCACGCCGCCCGGCAGGGGCCGGTCGCCGAGGTCGGTCTTCCGGGGCCGCTTGACGGTGTAGTACACCGACACCGGCACCTCTTCTTCCTCGCCGGACTGGCCCAGCCCGCCCCAGTAGGGCAGCGTCCCCACCATCTCGTAGCTCTTCGCGACCGGCGCCTCCGCCGGCTCGAACAGCGCGATGGTCCGCACCACGCCGGGCTCGAGCGACCAGCTGCCGGGCAGGGTGTAGAGGTGGAACTCGCCCACCTTCTCTTCTCCCGGCATCGCCTTCATCGCGTCGGCGGCGGCCGGTGCGCGGCGGGCGACGAACATCCCCTCCTGCCGCGGGCTCATCGGCACCGGCGCCACGTTCACCTGGCCCGCGAGCAGCTGGATCTCCGCCTGCGCGAAACGCAGCGGCCCGGGCTGCACCACCGCCTGCCCCTGCACCCGCGCGGTGGCGCCGCCAAGAATCACCTGGTACCCGGCAGACCAGCCGGCGCCGCCGGTGAAGTAGGCCAGCGGCAGCCCGCTCCGGGCCCGGCCGCTCTGCACCTGCATGGTGTAGCGCGGCTCCACCGTGACCAGCTCGGCCGGGTACTGCGGGACGCCCGGGGCGCTGAACGTGACGGTGCCGTCGGCCAGCTGGTAGCGCATCGGGCTCACGCCCAGCACCAGGGCACTCACCGTGTCCTTCCCGATGCGGAAGGTGAGCCGGCGCCCCACCGCGCGGCGCATCGCGCTGGTCTCGTCCACGCCATCGTCGTAGGCGCCGCTGAGGACCAGGATGTCCGGATCGGTGGAGAAGATGGAGCCCGGCTCGGCCTGGCCGGTGACGGCCACCTGGGTCGAGCTGCCGCGCGGCAGCTGGAGCGGCACGGTCCAGCGCACCAGGGTGCGGCCGTCGTTGTAGATGGTGAGGCTGGTCGGCGCCTGGGCCGCGAGCGCGGCGGGGGCGACGAGCGGGAGGGCGAACAGGGCGGCGATCAGCGACCGCGCGGCGGACCGGGGGGTCGTCATGGGGCTCTCCGGGCGTGGATGGTCACCTGGGCAGCAGCTCCAGGGCAACCCGGTGCGCGACCTTCCGGACGATGAGGTACGTCGCCAGGACCACGATGATGCCGTAGATCCGGGCGGACGGCCACGGCGGCAGTCGCCAGTGGACGTACAGGCCGGCCAGCAGGGTTGCGAGCAGGGAGATGCGGCTGGCCCACTGCCTTGCACGGCGCTCCCGCCCGGCCCCGCAGGTCCGGCACAGCTCACCCCAGGCCAGCCCCGCGACCCGGGTGCCGCACCGGGCGCAGGGGACCTCAGCCGACCCGCTTGGCGACAGCATCCCCGAATTCCCGGGTGCTCGCGCTGCCGCCGAGGTCCCGGGTGCGGATGCCGTCGGTGACGATGGTGGCCTCGATGGCGCCGCGGACCCGGTTGGCCCGGTCGATCTCGCCCAGGTGGTCCAGCATCATGGCGGCGGCGAGCATCTGCGCCGCGGGGTTGGCGATCCCCTTCCCCGCGATGTCGGGGGCGCTGCCGTGCACCGCCTCGAAGATCGAGGCGTGGGTGCCGATGTTGGCGCCGGGCGCCAGCCCCAGGCCGCCTACCAGGCCGGAGACCTCGTCGCTCAGGATGTCCCCGAACATGTTGGTGGTCACCATGACGTCGAACTGCTCCGGCTTCATCACCAGCTGCATGGCGCAGTTGTCCACGATCATGTCGTTGGCCTGCACCCGGCCCTCGTACTCCTTGGCGATGCGCTTGCCCACCTCGAGGAACAGCCCGCTCACCATCTTCAGGATGTTCGCCTTGTGGACGATCGTCACCTTCTTGCGCTTGTGCCGCAGGGCGTACTCGAAGGCGTAGCGGATGATCCGCTCGCAGCCGGCCCGGGTCACGATCGCCAGCGACTCGCCTACCGCGCGGGGGTCGCCGCCGATGGCGATGAAGTGCTCCACCCCGACGTACAGCCCCTCGAGGTTCTCCCGCACCAGCACGATGTCCACGTCCTGGAACCGCCCGCCCGGCACCAGCGAGCGCGCCGGCCGCAGGTTGGCGAACAGCTCGAATTCCTTCCGCAGCTGCACGTTCACCGAGCGGAACCCGGTGCCCACCGGCGTGGTGAGCGGGCCCTTGAGCGCCAGCTTCCGGTGCCGGATGCTCTCGATCGTCGCGTCGGGCAGCGGGGTGCCGGTGGCGTCCACCGCGGCCACGCCCGCCAGCTGCTCGTCCCAGGCGAACCGGAGCCCGGTCGCCTCCAGCACCTTCACGGTCTCGGCGGTGATCTCGGGGCCGATGCCGTCCCCGGGGATGAGCGTGACGTTGTAGGTCATTGGAGGTCCAGGCCTGCGGGAAGCACGGTTTCCATGGCGCGGCGGAGGGCCGCCTCGGGGGTGGCGCCGTCGCCCCAGGTGAGGGTGCGCCAGATGATCTTGCCGAGGCGGCCGTCGGCGAGGGCCAGCGACACCTCGGCGCGGATCCCGCCGGTCCCGTCGGGCACGAACTGGATGGCGGCCGGCACCATCGCGTAGCGGCCGCCGGTGAGGGCCAGCAGGGTGCGCAGCTGGCCCCGCAACGGGTCGGGCACGTCTTCCAGCGACGGCGCCCGCAGCAGCGCCTGGCCCATCCGGTCGGGATCCGGCGCCATCCCCGGCGCGCGCCGCGCCGTCTTCCGGAGCTCGGCCGGCGGCACCCACTTCACCTCGGGGGTGCGGGCCTCGAACTCGGCGCCCACGAGCGAATCGGCCCAGGCCAGCGCCGCGGCGCGGTCGTGGAGCGGCGCCAGCCGGTCGAGGGTGTCGCTGGTGAGCACCATGGTCTGGGGAAGCAGCGCGATGGACTGGCCCGCGAAGATGTTCGCCACGAACGGGCGGACGGGCTCCTTGGGCGGCGCGGTGCTGGGGCCGGGCGTTGCCGGTGGCGCCTTCCCGCCACAGGCGAGGGCGGCCAGCGCGAGGGTGACGCCGGGAACGAACCGGGGAAGTCGGCTTGGCACGGGGGGAATTGTAAACCCGGGGGGTGCCCCGGGGAACGGGGGCGGGCGATCCCGGTGGGCGCCCGCGTGGCGCTACTCCAGCGAGAGGCCCCCGTCCACCACCACCACCTGCCCGGTGATGTGGCGCGCCTCGTCGGAGCACAGGAAGGCGATCACGTGCGCCACGTCCTCCGGCTCCGCCACCCGGCCCAGCACGCTGTGCTTCTGGGCCCGCTCGATCACCTCGCGGGGGAGCATGGACATCCGCTCGGTGCGGATGAACCCGGGGGCCACGGCGTTCACGTTGATGTTGGCCGGGCCCAGCTCCACCGCGGCGGCGCGGGTGAGGCCCTCGAGTGCCGCCTTGCTGGCGGCATAGTTGGCCACCCCGAAGCCGGGCCGCCCCGCCTGGTGGGCGCTCACGCTGACCACCTTGCCGTAGTGCTGCTTGCGGAAGATCGGGGCGACGGTGCGGATGCAGTTGAAGGCGCCGGTGACGTTGGTGGCCAGCACCTCGTTCCAGGCGTCATCGGTCATCCGCCAGAGCGCGCCGTCCATCGCGATGCCGGCGTTGTTCACCAGGTAGTGCACCGTGCCGAAGCGCTGCACCGTGTCGGCCAGGAACCGCTCCACCTGTGACCGGTCGCGCACGTCGCAGCGGGCGGCGTACACCTCCGCCCCCATGGCGGTGCAGGCGGTCTCGGTGAGCAGCGCCTGCTCGGTGACGTCGCGTCCCGGGAGGTCCACGAAGCAGAACGCGACCCGGCAGCGCTGCCGGGCGAACTCCATGGCAATGCAGCGGCCCAGGCCGGTGGCGCCGCCGGTGACGACGGCCACCTTCCCCGCGAAGCCGCCGCCCACCGGCGCCGGCAGCGGCTGCTCCAGCGTGGTGCCGGAGTGCTCCAGCTCCGGTTCCCAGGCGCCGGACCCGAACCCCTCGTCGCGGAAGGACATGGCCGCTCAAGGTACGGGGCGCGAGGTAGGGGCGGAAGAGGCGACGGGCGCCGCCCGGTTCCGCGCCCTGTCCTCCCGGGCGCGGGCCCCTAGATTGGGCGGCATGCCCCTCATCCTGTGGACCCTCGTCGCCCTGACCGGCGCCGCCGGCTGGGCCATGCTTGCCCTGCACCGGGGCGAGACGGTGAGCGCCGCGTGGCTGGTCCTCGCCGCGGTCGGCACCTACCTCGTCGCCTACCGCTTCTACAGCCGGTTCCTGGCCGACCGGGTGCTCGGCCTCGACAGCCGCCGGGCCACGCCGGCCGAGCGGCTGAGCAACGGGCGCGACTTCGTCCCCACCGGCCGCTGGGTGCTCTTCGGGCACCACTTTGCCGCGATCTCCGGCGCGGGGCCGCTCATCGGCCCGGTGCTCGCGGCCCAGTTCGGCTACCTGCCGGGGACGCTGTGGATCGTCTTCGGGGTAGTGTTTGCCGGGGCGGTGCAGGACTTCGTGATCCTGGCGGGTTCGATGCGGCGCGACGGCCGGTCGCTCGGGCAGATGGCCAAGGAGGAGATCGGCCCCTTCACCGGGATGGCGGCGATGATCGCGATCCTCGCGATCATGGTGATCCTGCTGGCGGTACTCGCCCTGGTGGTGGTGAACGCGCTCCGGGGCAGCCCGTGGGGGCTCTTCACCATCGCCTGCACCATCCCGATCGCGCTGCTGATGGGATTCTGGATGAAGGTCTGGCGGCCGGGGCGCACCCTCGAGGCGTCGGTGGCGGGCGTGGCGCTGCTGCTGCTCGCCCTGGTCGGCGGCCGCTGGGTGGCGGAGTCGCCGACGCTGGCGCCGCTCTTCACCTGGGCGCCGCTCACCCTGGCGCTGGTGCTCGTGGCCTACGGCTTCCTCGCGAGCGTGCTGCCGGTCTGGATGCTGCTCGCCCCACGAGACTACCTCTCCACCTTCATGAAGGTGGGGACCATCGTCCTGCTCGCGATCACCATCCTGATCGAGGTGCCGGACCTGCGGCTGCCGGCGCTCACCCGCTTCGTGGACGGCACCGGGCCGGTGTTCGCCGGGCGGCTGTTCCCGTTCGCGTTCATCACCATCGCGTGCGGCGCCATCAGCGGCTTCCATGCCCTGGTGGCCTCGGGCACCACCCCCAAGATGGTGCGGCGCGAGGAGGATGCGCGGCTGATCGGCTATGGCGGCATGCTGATGGAGTCGTTCGTCGCGGTGATGGCGATGACCGCCGCCGCGGTGCTCGATCCCGGGGTCTACTTCGCGATCAACGTGCCCCTCGCCAAGCTGGGCGGCAGCGCCGTCGCGGCGGCGGAGACCATCCGCGGCTGGGGCTTCGTGGTGACGCCGGAGCAGATGGAGACGCTGGCCCGGCAGGTGGGCGAGGCGAGCCTGCTGGGCCGCACCGGCGGCGCCCCCAGCCTCGCGGTGGGGATGGCGACGCTGTTCAGCGGCGCCTTCGGCTCGCACCTGCTGGCGCTGTGGTACCACTTCGCGATCATGTTCGAGGCGCTGTTCATCCTCACGACGATCGACGCCGGCACCCGGGTGGGGCGCTTCATGCTGCAGGAGCTGGCCGGGCACCTCTGGGCCCCCCTCGGGCGCACCTCGTGGTATCCGAGCGTGGTGCTCGCCTCGCTGCTGGTGGCGCTGGGCTGGGGCTGGTTCCTGGTGCAGGGCGTGCTGGACCCGCTGGGCGGGATCAACAGCCTGTGGCCGCTGTTCGGCATCAGCAACCAGCTGCTGGCCGCGGTGGCGCTGTGCGTGGGCACCACGCTGATCATCAAGGCCGGCCGCACCCGCTACGCCTGGGTGACGCTGGCGCCGCTCGGCTTCCTGCTCGTGGTGACCCTCTCGGCCAGCTGGGCGAAGGTGTTCTCCCCGGAGCGCCGCATCGGCTTCCTGGCCGACGCCGCCGCCCTGCGCGACGAGATCGCCGCCGGCAGCCTCGACCCGGCGCGCGGCGCGCGGCTCATCTTCAACGACCACCTCAACACCGCGATGGCGGTGATCTTCGTGGTGGTGGTGCTGGCGGTGGTGGTGTCCTCCGCCTGGGAGTGGAGCCAGATCCTCCGCGGCCGCAAGGCGGTCGGCACCACCGAGACGCCGTTCGTGGAGTCGGCCTATGCCGGCTGAGGCGACCGGGGGCTGGACCCGCACCGCCGGCGGACTGTGGCTCCAGCTGCGGGAGCAGGTGGTCACCTGCGTCTCGGCCTTCCGGCAGGTGGCCGGCATGCCCGACTACGAGGGCTACCTCCGCCACCTGCGGCTGCAGCACCCGAGCTGGCCCCTGCCCACCGAACGCGAGTTCTACGAGCTCTACGTCAACGCCCGCTACGGCGACGGCCCCACCCGCTGCTGCTGACCCCTTCCGCTCCGGACACGCCCATGAAACGCCTGGTCGGCTACTTCCTGAACGGCCTGATCTTCACCGCGCCCGCCGCCCTCACGCTCTACGTGCTGTGGGCGGTGTTCACCACGGTGGACGGCTGGATCCCCTTCACCATCCCCGGGCTGGGCTTCCTGGCCACCATCGGGCTGATCACGCTGGTCGGCTTCCTGGCCTCGAACTTCCTCTCCCGCCGGGTGCTCGACTGGGTGGACGACCTGCTGGAGCACCTGCCCGGGGTGCGGCTGCTCTACACCGGCATCAAGGACGTGACCGGCGCCTTCGTGGGCGAGAAGAAGCGTTTCTCCACGCCGGTGGTGGTGACGCTCGATCCGGTGGCGGGCAGCAAGGCGATCGGGTTCCTCACCCAGGACTCGCTCGACGAGCTGGGCGTGGCGGGGCACGTGACGGTGTACCTGCCGTTCTCCTACAGCTTCGCGGGGCAGATGCTGATCTTCCCCAGCGACCGGGTCACGCCGCTGGCCGCGAATCCGGCGAAGGTGATGGCGTTCGTGGTGTCGGGCGGGGTGGCGGGGGGGTAGTCGTCGTCAGGCGGGGGGCCGCGGCGGCGCACGCGCCGCCGGCGCGCCACGCCTCCGCCACGCCATTCAGCGAAGGTCCGCCAGCCAGTCGGTGAGCCACCGCCCGGTGCGGCTCACCACCATCGAGCTGTCGTTCCCCAGAAAATCCAGGTCGGCGTGCCCCAGCGCCGGGTCGGCGTAGGTGCCGCGGGCCCGCGCCGCGGCGCGGGCGTCGAGCAGCGCCTGCACGCTCCCCCGGGTGCCGATCCAGATCAGCCCATCCGAGGCCCGGCCCCCGATCCGCCGCGGCAGGCCGAAGCTGTCCGGCGCCACGAAGATCCGGGACAGCAGGGGCACCAATACCGTGTCGGTCGAGAACGAGAGCAGCGTCAGGTAGCGGATGCGGAGGTTGCGGTCGCCGGTCTCGACGAAGCGGCGGGCCACGGTGTCGGCGGCCCCGCCCTGCAGCCGGCCGAAGACCCAGGCATCGCCCAGGTCGTAGTCGCCCCCCGGGATCCGCGGCAGCAAGTCGGCGAGGATCGGCAGGTCGCCGTGGGCCGCGCGATCCAGCTCCAGCAACACCGAGTGCAGGCCCGGCCGGAGGTCATCGAGGTCGGTGGCGGGTGGCCCCTGCAGGGTGCCGGCATCCAGCGCCCGGGTCCAGGCAGCCACGCTGTCGCGGCTGGACCGGTCCCGCAGCTCCGCGATCCGGTCGAGTGCCAGGAAGGCGTCGTTCCACGGCCGGGTCCCCTGCACCGCTGCCCGCACCACGCCCCAGAGCGGGCCCGCGGCCGGGGCATCGAGCAGCGCGGTGACGGAATCCGCGGCCGGCGTGCCGGGCTGGAGCGCCTCATGCAGCTCGGAATACACCGTGCGTGCGGGGTCGCCGAGCCGGACCTGCACCTGGGCGGAGAGGGCGAGGGGCCAGGCGCACAGGACGGCGGCCGCGAGGCGGCGGACAGCGTGGAACATCGTCACCTACTTCTCCCGGGAGGCGAGGAGCCAGCAGAGGGTCGCCAGCAGCATACCCCCGGCAGAGGCCCAAAGTGCCATCCCGCCCCCCAACCGGTCGTACACCACCCCGAAGGCCACGGCGGCCGGCAGGGCCGCGAGGCCGGTCACCGCATGGTACGCCCCGAACCCCGCGCCGGGGCGCCGGGGGGCGAGCCGCGCCACCAGGGTGCGCTCCGCGGACTCGGTGAGGCCCGCGACGAGACCCATCGCGAGGAAGACCCCCACGCCCGCCGCCTCCGACACCGATGCCCCCAAGCCGAACGCCCCCAGCGCGAAGGCCGCGCCCCCGGCCGCGACCGCCCCGCGGGGGCCGATCCGGTCCACCATCCAGCCACCGGGATACGAGCTGAGCGTCCGGACCACATGCAGCCCGGCCCAGACCAGCGGGATCAGCGCCACCGCCACGCCCAGGTCCTGCAGCCGGAGCAGCAGCAGCGTCTCCGGCAGCCGGAGCAGGACCAGCAGCGCCAGCGCCAGGACGGGCGTCCAGAAGGTGCGCCCGGTGGCGTCGGCGGCCGCGCTGGCCGGCCCCGCGCGGGGCCGGTCCGGCGCGCCCCGGAGCACCACCGCCAGCGCCATCGCCGCCACCACCCCCGGCACCAGGCTCCAGGCGAGCACCCGCCGCACCGGCACCGCCTCCGCCAGCAGCCACCACGCGAGCAGGGAGCCGGGGATGGACCCGAAATGATCCGCCATCCGGTGAAAACCGAACGCCCGGCCGCGCACTTCGGGCGGGGTGACCTCGGCGATCAGCGCATCGCGCCCCGGGGTGCGGAGCCCCTTGCCGAGTCGGTCGAGCACCCGGAAGCCGACCACCTGCCACGCCGCCGACGCCACCGCCATCAGCGGGCGGATGAGCACCGCCGAGAGGTAGCCGCCGAGGATCAGCGGCTTGCGCCATCCCGGCCGGTCAGCGAGGCGGCCGCTCACCCACTTGGTGAGCGCCGCGGTGAGGTCGGCCGCGCCGTCGAGCGCACCCAGCATGCTCGCGCTCCCGCCCAGCGTCCCCACCACGAAGGCAGGGAGCAGCGGATAGACCATCTCGCTGGCGAAGTCGTTGAACAGGGAAACCAGGGCGAGCCCGCGGACCGTCGGGGGGATCGCCGGGAGGGGGGCCCGCGGGGGGCCGGGGGGACGCGGGACGGGCGCCCGCGCCCCCGCGCCGTCACTCATCCAGTCCGAGCCCCATGCCCCAGCGGATGAGGCTGACGGGCAGGCCGCCGTAGCCCAGGACCCGGTCGTGAAAGTCCTTCAGCGGCGCCTCGGCGCCGGCCTCCTCGCGCCAGGCCTCGCGCAGGTGCAGCAGCTCCCGCCGGCCCACGGCGTAGCACAGCTGGTAGGTGGGCCAGGCGCAGTAGCGGCTCACCTCGGCGCTGGCCTTGGCCCGGTCCATGGCGACCCGGTCCACCAGCATGTCCACCGCCTGCTCCGGGGTCATGCCCCGGGTGTGCAGCCCCACGTCGAGCACGATCCGCACCGCGCGCCACAGCAGGTGCAGCCGCTGGAACAGGCGCTCCTCCACCGAGGCGAAGTAGCCCTGCTCCGCCATCAGCTCCTCGCAGTAGAGGGCCCAGCCCTCCACCGTCACCGGAGTCCAGCTGATCCGGCGGATCTCGGAGGCGCAGGTGCGCGCCGCGCTGAGCTGCAGGTGGTGCCCCGGCCACGCCTCGTGCACCACCGTCGCGGCGATCTCGTGCAGCGAGCAGCCCGTGGGTACCTGGTGCCCGGGCGCCGGGGGCGTGACATAGAAGGTGCCGGTGCGGTAGTCGCCGTAGGCCGCGGGGGGGCTGTAGGCGGCGAACGGCATCAGCGGCCGGAGGAAGGCGGGCGTCTCGACCACTTCCAGCCGCTGCTCCGGCAGCGTGAACAGCCCCCGCTCCTCCAGGAAGTGCCGGGCCCGCTCGGCGGAATCGCGGAAGGCGCCCACCACATCCGGTCCGGGATCGGCGGCGGCGCGGAGCCGGTCCACCACCACGTGCCACGGAGCCCGGGGGTCGATCTGCGCCGCGAGCGCCCGCACCTCGGCGGCGATCTCGTCGGCCAGGTGCATGCCGTAGCGGTACAGCTCCGGGGCGCCCGCCTGCAGCGCATGCTCGTGGTGCAGCCGGCGGTTGAACTGCTCCTCACCGATGGCGAACGACAGGTCGTCGGGGTGTGCCCGCAGTTCGCCGCCCAGCGCCAGCGAGAAGCGGGAGAGCGCGGTATCCGCCTCGCCGAGCGCCTCGTCGATGGTCTCGGCAATGTCGGGAGCGCACTGGCGCGCCACCCGCGCCACCTCGGACAGCAGCCGCGGCCCCACCTCGGCGAGCTGCGCCGCCGTGTCGAGGAAGACCCGGGGCGGGTCCTTCAGCGTGGCGCGGGCGGCGTCCAGGAAGCCGGGGGTGGCCTGCAGCCGGCCGAGCAGCGCCCGGGCCCGCGCGGCGTCGGCGCCGTTGCGGCGCCGGAGCAGGGACTGGAACGCGCCGTAGAGGTGCCCCAGCCAGAAGCTCGGGTCGTGCACGTGGGGCTTCTCGCGCTCGAACCGCGCGATCGTGACCCGCACCTCGTCCAGGAACGCGGTGCGGTCGATCTCCTCCTCCGGATCCTCGACCTCCAGCTGCTCGGCGGCGCCCGCGATGGACTTGAACGCCGTCAGGTGCTCCCGCATCCGGTCGGCGGAGTAGTCGGCGAGGCGGTGATCATGGGCCGTGAGCCCGAGGCCGCTCGCGGCCGCGGGGTCGAAATGCCAGCGGAGGTCCAGGTACCCCTGATAGAGGTCGGTGGTGGCGCTCATGACTGGGCCTAAGGCTACACTCGAACGGGGCGGGACGGAACAGGGCGGGACGCCGTCGCCGGCACCCCGCCCCATCGCGCGACCGCGCGTCCGTCAGGCGGCGCCATGTACCTCGGCATCATCCCCGAGCGTGGCCGTCCCCTTGAAGCCGCGCAGCGTCACCCGCTCGCCGAGCAGGGAGTGCCGGAGGGTGGAGTCGAGCACGGTGCACTTGCCGCCCACGATCGTGTGCTCCACCCGGCTGTTCACCACCCGGGTGCCGGCCTCGAGCGTCACGTTGGGCCCGACGACGCTGTGCTCGATCGTCACGTCGTCCGCGATGCGCACCGGGTCGTGGATGGTGACGCCGGGGAACTCCCGCCGCCGCGCCGCGCCCTGGCGGAGCAGGATCTCGTTGGTCTCGAGCAGGGTGTCCAGCTTGCCGCAGTCGTACCAGCCGCCGACCTCGGCGGTGAGGATCTTCCGCCCGTGGTCGATCATGTGCTGGAAGGCGTCGGTGAGGTAGAACTCCCCCTTGTTGGCGGGGCTCGCCAGCACGTGGTCGATCCCGGCCCAGAGCGCGGCGGTGTCCTTGATGTAATACAGCCCGATGTTGGCCAGCTTGGAGATCGGGGTGGAGGGCTTCTCGACGATCTTCGTCATGTAGCCCTGCGCGTCGGTGACCACCACGCCGAATCGCTGGTAGTCCTCGACCTCCTTGGCCCAGATGATCCCGTCCGCCGTGGTCCGGTTGACCAGGGTCAGGTCCGCCTCGAAGACGGTGTCCACGAAGATGATCAGCACCGGCTCGGTGATGTGCGGCCGGGCCAGGTTGATCGCCCCCGCGGTGCCGTCCTGCACCTTCTGCTCGATGAACCGTGCCGGCCACTTGTAGTGGGTGCGGGCGTACTGCTCCACCTGATCCTTGAGGTGGCCGGTGATGTAGATGATCTCGGAGACGTCCAGTCCCTCGAGCTTGTCCATCACCCAGTCCATCACTGGCCGCCCGGCCACCTTGAGCATCGGCTTGGGGACCAGGTGGGTGTGAGGGCGGAGGCGGGTGCCCTTGCCGGCCAGCGGGATGATCACCTGCATCGGGTCAGCTCCTTCCGTACCGGTCCTCGAGGCGGACCAGGTCGTCGAGTTCCGGGGTGGAAGCCTCGAGGACATCGCTGTCCACGACGGCCTCGATCTGGTGCACCAGCGTCGGCGGGATGTGCACCGACTCCCCCGCGCGGAAGCGCCGGGCCTCCAGGGTCTCGCCCGGGCGGGTGCGGAGGATCAGCTCGCCGGCCAGGACGTGCATCGTCTCGTCCTTCCGGTGGTGGTACTGCAGGCTCAGGACGTGGCCGGCCTTCACGTGCAGGATCTTGCCCACGTAGCGGTCGGTGCGGGCCCAGACCAGCTCGTAGCCCCACGGTTTGTCGACCCGGTACGGCACCTCGGGCATCAGCCCTCCAGGGGGTGGATCAGGAACGAGGACGGCCGGGTGATGCAGGCGCGGACGCAGACGCCGCAGCCCACGCAGCCCTCCGCCTTGAGCACCGGGTGGCCGTCGGGATCGATCGCCAGGGCGCGCTCGCCGATGGGGCAGGCGTCGGCGCAGGCGCGGCACGGGCTGCCGGCGAAGGTCACGCACCGCTCCGGGACGAACTCCAGCGCCGCCAGACGATACCCCTCCCAGCCCTTCGGCGGGAGGGTCAGGGCATCGGTGGGACAGGCGGCCACGCAGGGCATGTCGGGGCAGGCGGTGCAGGCCTGCAGCTCGGGGTCGATCTGCGGCGTGCCCGCCGCGATCCCGCCGCTGGTGGACACCTTCCGCAGCGCGAACGGCGGGCAGGCGTTGATGCATTCGCCGCAGCGGGTGCACGCCGTCAGGAAGGCCACCTCGGGCAGGGCCCCGGGCGGGCGGAGGGGGCGTTCCGGCGCCACCCGCCGCTCCGCCTGCTCCACCATCTGCTCCAGCCACTTGCCGAAGGTGCCGCGGAACAGCTCCCGGCGGTCGGAGAACTCCGGCAGCCCGGGAATCATGCCGCGCTCCGCTCCCGGGTCACGGGATGACCGGCGTGAAGCTGACGGTCCAGCGGAAGCCCGCCCGGTCGGCGCCGGGGTGGGTGTCCTGGGCCAGCGCGGGCCGGTTCACGAACAGCGGGAGGTCGGCCCGGGTGATGAAGCGGGTCTGCCCGATCCGGTGGTCGATCCGGAGGCCCACGCCGGCGTCCACCAAGAACCGGTCCGGCGCCGGATCGTCGAAGGTGTGGCCGGCGTCGCCGAAGGCGGCCAGCGCCACCCGGTTGAACAACGCCGCGTTGCGCCGGGTGAGCAGGGCCCGCTCCAGCTCCAGGTTCACCGCCACCAGCCCCTGGGCCGAGAGCCGGGGGTCGAAGCCGCGGAGGTTGCCGCCGCCGGGGGCGTGGTAGTTGAAGTCGGGGCGCACCAGGAGCGCGCCATCGGAGCGGAGGAACGGATTGCTGAACCGCTCCAGCGGGTCGGCCCCGGCCACGTAGATCTGCCGCTGCTTGACCGGCGCGTCCCCGCTGGTGGCCACGCCGCCGTAGAACCGGAGCCCGAGCCACCACGGCGCCGGGCGGCCGGGCCGCCCGCCGAGGCTGCGGCTGGCGCTGGCCGCGAGGGTGAAGCGGCCGTAGAAGGCATCGAGCCCGGGCCGGCCGGTCGCGGCGGTGAGCCCGCGCCGGTTGTACGCCAGGCCGCCCGCCATCGCGGTGTTGGCCCGGAGCGACCAGCCGTTCACCCGGTCCTCGGTGCCGCCGCCGAGCGCCAGCTCCACCGTGCCGGCGTCGTCGTAGTAGCCCGGCTCCAGGTAGCGGAAGTCGTCGGGCTGCACCCAGGTGAGCGCCAGCCCCAGGGTGCGGGTCGGGCCGAAGGTCAGGTGCTCCCGGTGGCGCTTCTCCACCGCGATCCGCGCCCCGAACCGGCCCTCCACATTGTAGGCCTCGAGGGTCTGGGAGAGCCCCGGCGCCCGCAGCGCCACCGGGTTCCGGAGCCGCCAGACGAAGTCCTCGTCCTTCACGTCCCGGTCGGTCGCCCAGCCGGTGCTGTAGTTGAGCTGCTCCATGTTCTGCTCGAACCGGCCGAAGTAGTCCTGCCGGGAGCGCAGGCCCAGGGTGATGCCGCCGGCGTCGTTGTACCACACCGTGGGCAGGAAGCCCTCGGTTTTCCGGTCGCGTGCCACCTTCTGGCTGAACCAGGTGTCGAGGTAGCGGGTGGGCCTGGGCTCCCGCACCGCCCACAGCCAGCCCCGGCGCCAGGTGTTGTTGAGCATGTTCCAGTCACGGGTCTGCACCCGCGGGTCGAGCACGACCTCGCGCGGCCTGGTCCGGGTCGGCACCGTCACCCACGCGGCGCTGGCCAGCCCGTCGGTGCGCACCACCGCGGTGTCGCGCTCGCCGATCACCCACACCTCCACCGGCAGCTTCCCCTCCGCCTTGCGCAGCACCTCGACCCGGGTCTCCCAGCCCTCGCCCCGCTGGCGCCGCTCTACCCGGCCCACCGCGTAGTCCACCAGCGGGTTGCCGTGGAGCTGCTGGGCGAACAGCGTGGACAGGTCCATGCCGCTCACCTCTTCCGCCACCTCGCGGAGGGCGGCCTCGTCGACGTGCTTGAGCTGCCAGCGGGCGTAGAACTCCCGCAGGATCCGGCGCATCGCCTCGTCCCCGACCACGTACCGCAGCTGGTGGAAGAACAGCTCGCCCCGGCTGTAGATGCTGATGTTGTAGCTGACGAAGTCGCGGTAGTCCTCGCTGCGGAGGCTGGCCGGCTCGGAGCTGCCGTCGAGGTCCATGCCGGTGAGGAACGACTCGTCGTCCGAGCCCTCCTCCGTCCCGCCCGGGACGCTCCGGCTGAAGAGGGTGGTCTGGAAGCTGGTGAAGCCCTCGTCCAGCCAGCCCTCGCGCCACTCGTTGTTGGCGAGGATGCCCATGGTGTAGTTGTGCCCCAGCTCGTGCACGATCAGCCCCTGCCCGGCCGAGCCGTCCATGATCATCATCGGAAACTCGGTGCCGCCGCCCTCGATCCGGTGCACGTTGGTGACCTGGGGCCAGGCGAAGTGGCCGTAGAGCTGGTCCAGCCACTCCAGTGCCTTCACCGTGCGGCTGGTGGCCACCCCGCTGCCCCAGGTGCGCTCGTCGCCCGGCTGGTACAGCACGTGGACCTGCACCGGCCCGAAGGCACTGCCCTCGTACTTGTACGCCGGGTTGAGGCTGGCGGCCCAGTGGTGGACGTTCTCGGCATACCACACCACCTGCTTGCGGCCCATGGGCAGCGCCACGTCACGCGGGGTGCGGTCGTCGGCGGGGACGCAGGCGCTGCCCACCGCGGTGTAGCGCGGGGCATCGGGGTAGTAGTCGCGCTGGTAGGCTACCGGGCGGTCCGGCACCTGGTTGGCGCCCTCCCAGCCGGGATCGCCGCAGATCGGCACGCCGGTGGCGCCCATGACCTCATCGCGCGGCAGGTCCAGCTCCACCAGGTAGGTGGCGAACTCGCCGTAGAACTCGCCGCCGGGGTAGAGCGGCTGCTCGTTCCAGCCGTGCCGGTCGTACACCACCACCTTGGGGTACGACTGGGCGAAATCGAACGCCCGCCCGCGCCGGCCCTGGCGCCGCGGCACCGTCGAGGGCCGGGCGTCGAAGTCCATCGCCACCACCATCGAGTCACCCGGCGCGAGCGGCCGCGGCAGGGTGTAGCGCACCACCGTGCTGTCGGGCGCGAAGGGATACTCCGCCGTCACCGCCTGGCCCATGATCTCGACGTTCCGGGCGTGGGCGAAGCCGTAGTCCGGGTCCTTCAGGTCGTTGAACCGGCGGCGCCCCTCCACCGAGTCGGCGTCCGCCCAGCGGGAGCCGGGCCGGAAGGCGTTCAGGTGCAGGTGGAAGGAGATTGTCGTCAGCGCGTCGGGCGAGTGGTTGACGTAGCTCACGACCTCGCGCCCGGCGAGAACCCCGGCGGCTTCATCCAGGGCGGCGCTGATGTGGTAGCGGACACCCTGCTGCCAGTACGCGGCGCGGGGCGAGGGGGCCGGGGCCTGCAGCAGGGCCAGCGTGGCGAGCAGCATGGGTGTCATAGGCCGGGAAAGGTAGGCAGGGAATGGCGGCCGGGGTACGGCGGGGCCCGAAGACGCGCCGGGCCCGTCCTGACGGACGGGCCCGGCGGGACGTTTCGGTGAGCCGGCGGGTCAGCTCGAGAGCAGCTGCCGCCGGAGCATCGTCATGCGGCGGCGCAGCGAGCCGTCGAACACCCGGTCGCCCACCCGCACCACCAGCCCGCCCAGCAGCGACGGGTCCTCGGTGAAGTGGGGCAGCACTTCCTTCCCCACCACCGCGGTGAGCCGCTCCGCGATCCGCTGCCGGAGCGCCGCATCCACGGGGTGCGCCACGGTGACCGCGGCGCGCACCCGGTTGAGCTTCACGTCGAGCAGGTCCTGGTAGGCCTGCGCCATCTCGCCGAACAGGCCCTGCCGGCCGCGCTTCACGACCGCGGCCAGGAACAGCACGAACTCCCGCGGCGCGCCCGCGAGCGCGTGGGTCAGGATCCCGGCCTTCTGCGCCTTGGTGACCCGTGGGGACATCAGGACCGCCTGCACCGAGGGCGCGGCGGCGATCCCGCCCGCCACCGCGTCCAGCAGCTCGGCGTAGGCCGCGGTGCGGCCCTCCCGCTCGCCCAGGGCGAACAGCGCCTCGGCGTAGTTGCGGGCAATCGTCTCCGACCTCACCGGCCCCGCTCCAGGCTCGCGAGGTAGCCCTCGACCAGGGCCCGGTCGGCGGCGCTGTCCACCTTCTGGCCCAGCAGCTTGCCGGCGGCGGCGAGCGACAGGTCCACCGCCTCGCGGCGCAGCGCGGCCAGCGCCTTCTCCCGCTCCGCGGCGATCTCCCGCCGGGCGCGGTCCAGCAGCTGCTCCTGCTCCTGCCGGGTCTTGTCGATCGCGGCCGTGTGCTCCTTCTCCACCGTCTGCTTGGCCTCGGCCATCATGGCCTGGGCCTGGGAGCGCGCGTCGGCCAGGAGCCGCCGGTTCTCGTCCAGCAGCGCCTGGGCCTCCGTGTTGGCCTTCGCCGCCGCGTCCAGCTGGGCGGCGATGGTCCGCTCCCGCTCTTCGGTCATCTTGAAGATCGCCGGGAAGGCAAACCGGCGCAGCAGGAACAGCAGGGCCAGGAACACGACCCAGGTCCACAGGAACAGCCCGAAATTCACCTCGAACGGCGACACGGGGCCGGAGTGCTCGCCCGCTTCCGCCACGAGCGCCAGCAGCATCGAATGCATGGCGATGCCCTTCGTCAGAGGCTAGAGCAGCTTGAACAGCAGAGCGAACACCAGCGCGATGATCGTGGCGCCCTCGAGCAGCACCGCGATCAGCAGGCCGGCGCCGCGGATCTCGCCCGCCGCCTCCGGCTGCCGCGCGATCGACTCGGCCACCGAGCCACCGATGCGGCCCAGGCCGATGCCGGCGCCGATGATCGCCAGACCGACGCCGATACCGGCGCCGAGCCAGCCGTAGTTCGGGGCCGCCGCGGCGGCTTCCTGCAGCAGAGCAAGCATGTTCAGCATGACCGTCTCTCCAGACTGCGTGGGGAGATTGCATGGTGGCGGAGCCGGCCGGAGCCGTCTCCGTCGCATCCGCCGGCGCCGCCCGGGTCTCCCGGCCCGGGGTCGCACCGTGATCCGCCAGCGCCCCGAGGGGCAGCGGATGTCGCCCGCCATTCGGCTGGGCTACGTCGGCGGAGGGCCGGATGCCGCCCCCGCCGTGAGTACCGCCTTACCGCCCTATCTAGTGCTCGTGCTGCATCAGCCCGATGAACACCGCGCTGAGCAGCGCGAAGACATAGGCCTGCAGCATCGCCACGATCAGCTCCAGCATCATGACCCCCAGGACCACCAGCGCCGCGGTGATCCCGATGCCGTAGCTCCACACGCCGAGCGACCCGAAGAGGAACACGATCCCGAACAGCGACAGGATCACGAAGTGGCCCGCGGTCATGTTGCCGAACAGACGCACCGACAGCGCGAAGGGCTTGACCAGCTTGCCCAGGATCTCGATCGGGGCCATGAAGATCGCCATCGCCACCGCGCCCGGGCCGTGCAGGCCGGGGAAGTGCGGGAAGATGGTCCCCATGTAGCCCTTGAACCCCAGCTTGACGAAGCCCGCCACCTCCCAGGTGACGAACACCAGCAGCGCCAGCGCCGCCGTCACCGCGAGGTTGCCGGTGACCGTGGTGCCGAACGGCATCAACCCCATCAGGTTGGCGTACAGGATGAAGAAGAACAGGGTGCAGATCAGCGGGGCGAAGCGGGCGCCGGCCTCGTGGCCGATGTTCGCGATCGCGATGTCGTCCCGCACCCAGAGCACCAGGCCTTCCATGGCGCCGGCCAGGCCCCGCGGGGTCCCGGCGTGCGCGCCCTGCCGCGCGAGGCTGCGCCCGGTCCACCACAGCGACACGAACGTCAGCACCGCGACGATCAGCAGGAACAGGACGTGCTTGGTGGGCGACAGGTTCACGGTGAGCGGGCCGATGTGCACGTCCGGCCACCGCGGCAGGTGGATCGTGACGCCGTAGAACGGCTCCCAGGTCCAGGCGTCGGCGGTGTGGTGCAGCACCATCTCGCCGACGTTCACCTTCTCCTGCAGCAGGGCAAGCATCATCGGAGGAATCTGACCTCGAGAAAGAGCAGCGGAATCACGACACCGACGTACCCGAGCCCGGCGGCCAGCGGCAGGAATCGCTCCCGATCCCACAGCGCCAGCCCGGCGAACACCCCCACCCCGGCCAGCCGGAGCAGCATCCCCACCCCGACGCCCTTGAAGAACCCGGTGGTGCCCGGCGCGGCCATGCCCCGCCGCAGGGCCCGCACCGCCACCAGCTCGATCCCGAGCGCCACCGCACCCATCACCACCGCCGGCAGCACCGCGGACGGACCCAGCCAGGCGCCCAGCGCGCCCGTCACCAGCAGCAGCACCAGGAGGCCGGCGGCCAGCATCCTCATGGCGCGGGCGGCTGGCGCTTCCGGTCCTGCGCCGCCTCGTCCTGCTGGACCTTGAGGTAGACCCAGACGAATGCCAGCCCGGCGCCCACCAGCGTCCCCAGGATGGTCAGGAACGGGATCGTGCCCAGCCAGCGGTCGAGCAGGTAGCCCACCCCGGCGAACGCGATCACGCTGGCGGCGAAGGTGTAGCCCAGCGAGTCGTACCGCCACGCCTCACCCAGTTCCCGGCTGACCGGCTTCTTGGCCTTCATGAGCCGGGGAAAACTACCCGCTTGTGAAACTTTTCGCAAACTCCGGCCGGGGGGATTCCCGGGGCCCGGCGGCGCCGGGATCGTCCCCCGCCCCGGGGGGGCTGACGTCCACCGCCGGAACATCGGCGGCCATTTGCCCGGCCTCGCGAAACCCGCTAACCTCTGGGCCGTACGCCGCCCTGACCGCACCTCCGCCGCCTCCAACCCCGGCCGCCATGACCGCCACCCAGCCCGCCTCCGACGTCGAACAGCTGGCCCAGCTGGCCGGGGCCGTGGAGCGCCTGCGGGCCCAGGTCGCCCGCCGGATCGTGGGCCAGCAGGAGGCGGTGGACGGCATCCTCACCGCGATCCTGGCGGGGGGCCATGCGCTGCTGATCGGGGTCCCCGGCCTGGCCAAGACGCTGATGGTCTCGACGGTGGCCGAGGCGCTGCAGCTCTCGTTCAACCGGGTGCAGTTCACCCCGGACCTGATGCCCTCCGATATCACCGGCACCGAGATCATCGAGGAGGACCTGAGCACCGGGAAGCGGGCGTTCCGCTTCGTGCAGGGGCCCATCTTCGCCAACGTGGTCCTGGCCGACGAGATCAACCGCACCCCGCCCAAGACCCAGGCGGCGCTGCTGCAGGCGATGCAGGAGCACCACGTGACGGTGGCGGGGCAGACCTACGCCCTGCCCGATCCGTTCTTCGTCCTGGCCACCCAGAACCCGATCGAGCAGGAGGGGACCTACCCCCTCCCCGAGGCGCAGCTCGACCGGTTCATGCTGGAGCTCCGCGTGGGCTATCCCACCCGCGAGGAGGAGGAGGCGATCGTCGAGCAGACCACCGGCGCCGGCAGCGCGGCGCCCGCGCCGGTCCTGGATGCGGCGCAGGTCCGGGCGGCGCAGGCGCTGGTGCGGCGCATCCCGGTGTCGCGGCAGCTGGTGCGGAGCGCGGTGGCGCTGGCGCGCCGGACCCGCCCCGCCGATGCCGACGCGCCGGCCATGGTGCGGGAATACGTCGAATGGGGCGCCGGGCCCCGGGCCTCGCAGTACCTGGTGCTCGGCGCCAAGGCGCGGGCGGCACTGGCCGGGCGGCCGCTGGCCGACCTGGACGACGTGCGCGCCGTGGCGCTGCCGGTGCTGCGGCACCGGGTGGTCACCAACTTCGCCGCCGAGGCGGCGGGGCGGAGCAACGACGATGTGGTGCGGGAGCTGCTGGCGGGAGACGCCTGGATCGCGCGCTGAGGCGAGGCAGCTTCCACGACGACGAACGGCCCGGGCGGGATGCCCGGGCCGTTCCGCGTTCCTGGCGAGGGATCAGCTGAAGGCGCCGTTGAAGGCGGTCACCGTCGACTGGCCGCAGCTCGGCCCGTAATCAATGGCGAAGCCGGCCGACTGATTGGCCTCGATCCGGCCCACGATTTCCCCTGCCGTGAAGGGGAGCTCGGTGAGGCAGGCCACATCGTAGGCCAGCGGGGAGGTGGTCTCCAGCCCGAAGGACCAGCTGCCGGCCGCCCCACTCGTGGCATCGCCGGTGAAGTGGAATCGGCCGGTCAGGACGAAGTCACCGCTCTGCAACCGGCTCTGGTTGGCCGGATCAATGGACCCGCTCGTCGGGTGGTAGCCCACGTTGGTCTGCGCGGTGTACTTGTAGACCCGGGTGCCGTTGATCTTCACCGTGTAGGTCAGGACCTCGGCACTGGCGGCCGAGCCACTCGAGACCCCGGCGGTCTGCAGCCCGTCAATGCTGAACACGCCCGTCTGAGTGCCCTGGGGCGAGGTGGTCACCACCTTCACGCTCCAGTTGCCGAACTCGACGGCGTAGCCGAAGAGGATGTTGCCGCCGAGCCGATCCTGGATGTGGATCGTGCCGCTCAGGGCGATCTGATTCCCCTGTCCGTCATCGTAGCTGCAATTGCCGGCAGTGAAGGTGTACGTGACATCCACCGGGATCCCGTTGCCGTCGGTGTCGCTGGTGTCCCCGACGATCGCCGGGGTGCAGCCGCTGTCGAGCGAGAAGGCCAGGATCGCCGGCTGGAAGCGCCCGGGGGCGACCCGGGCAACCTGGGCGAAGGCCCGATTCCTCAGGGCGCTCGGGGCGAAGAACCCGCCGGTGAGCCCGCCGAAGCCGCCGCTGAAATCCACCAGGCCGTTGACCGAGGAAGCCAGGTCGTTGGCGGCCTGGTCGGCGATGGCACTGGCCTCCGTCTGGCTCACGGTTGCATTGCTGTTCGGCCCGCTGCTGCCGCCGCAGGCCGTGACCAGGGCGACGCCCGCCAGGCTCCAGGCTGCTCGACGCCAGATCCGCATCGCCTTCATGCCGCTGCCTCCTTCGAGGGGAGAGTCGGGAAGGGTGCCCGCCAGTAGAGTGACGTCGGGATGGGGGGGAACGTTCCCACTTGTTCCGCGGGGCCGATGCCCGGTGTCGCAGGAGCGGTCAGCGCCGCACCGAAACGACGAACGGCCCGGGCGGATGCCCGGGCCGTCGTGCGTCGGGGGACCCGCGGTCAGCTGACGCCGTTGGTGAACGCGGTGTAGTTGACGTCGCCGCAGTTCGGGCCGTAGTCGATGATGAACCCGGCCGACTGGTTGGCCTCGATGCTGCCGGTGATCTGCCCGCCGGTGAAGGGGCTCTCGGCGAAGCAGCTCTCGTCGTAGGCCATGGGCGTCGTGGTCTGCAGGCCGAACGACCAGGTCCCCGCGGCCCCGGTCTGGGCGTCGCCGGTGTACTGGAAGCGCCCGTTGATGTCGAAGGCGCCGCTCTGCAGCCGGCTCTGGCTGCCCGGGTCAATCGTGCCGCTGGTCGGGTTGAAGCCGAGGCTGGTCGTCGAGGTGAACTTGAACACCTGGTTGCCGTTGAGCTTCACCTTGTAGGTCAGGTCTTCCTGGCTGATCGCGTTGGTGCTGGTGATGCCCGCGGCCTGGGTGCCGTCAAGCAAGAGCTGGGCGGTCTGGACGCCCTGGCCGGTGTTGCTGGAGATCGCCACGCCCCAGTTGCCGAAATCGATGGCGTAGCCGAAGAGTACAGTCACGTTGTCGGCGTCCTGGATGTGGATCGTGCCGCTCAGCGCGATCAGGTTGCCCTGGCCGTCGTCGTAGCCGCAGTTGCTGGCATTGAAGGTGTAGGTCACGTCATTCGGGATGCCATCGCCGTCGGTGTCGGTGGTGTCACCCACAATCGCCGGGGTGCAGCCGCTGTCGAGCGAGAAGGCCAGGATCGCCGGCTTGAACTTGTCGGGGGCGATCCGGGTCACCTTGGCCATGGCCCGGCTGCCCAGCGTGCCGGGGGCGAAGAACCCGCCGGTCAGGCCGCCGAAGCCGCCGCTGAAGTCGGCCAGGCCGTTCACCGACGACGAGAGGTCCTGGCCGGCGAGGTCGGCGATCACGCCGGCCTCCTGCTGGGTCACCGACTTGTTGGTGTTGGGCCCGCTGCTGCCGCCGCAGGCCGCCACGAGTGCCGCACCCGCCAAGCCCAGCGCCAAACGCCGCGAATTCCTCATTGCCATCATGAAGCCGCCTCCTGCCAGGGATGGTTGCAGGGAAAACTTTCCCAAGTCATTGAAACTACAGAAGATAGAACGGAAGAACTGGCGTGTCTCGAAACCGCGCCACGCCGCCGGTGTGATCCAGACCCACCCGGGAGCTGCCGGGTCAGGCGCCAGGGACCCACAGCCGGGCAGGGGGCGTGCCGCAGCCGCTCCAGGTGAGGATCAGCACCCCCGCCTGTCCATTGACGCTGCCACCCAGGGCAATCCTCCCACTGGTGAACCGGTGGACCGTGCCGGCGCAGCTGGCGTCGTAGACCAGCGCCTGCAGGGTGGTGACCCCGAGACTCCAGTGCTCGGTGCTGCGCTGCCACTCGAACGAGCCCGAGACCGCCAGCGCGCCATCGGGCACCGGCTGCCCCGCCACGACGGACCCGGGCGTCGCGGCGAGGAAAGTGGTGGTGGTGTTCAGGGTGACGGTGGTGTTGGCGCGATTGGGCCGCTGGCGCACCACGGTCATCGCCGTGGCGAGGCTCACCGAGTCGGTGGTGCCGGTGCGGGCCCGGGTGCCGTTCCGGGTCGCGAGGTAGGTCCGGGTCTGCGCCGTGTCGCCGAAGCTCCACGCGAGGTTGGTGAAGGTGAGGCCGTAGCTGGTGGCATTCCCGGCGCTGGGGTCCTGCACCCGGACGCTGCCGGTGACCAGCCAGTTGCCCCCACCGATCGTCACCTGGCAGGCGGGGGCGCTGTAGGTCCAGACCGCGTCGGTGGGGATGCCGTCGCCGTCGCCGTCGGCGGTGTTGGAGACGGTGGGGCAACCCGCCGGGCTCCCGAAGGAGGGCGGGACACCGGGGCGGGCCACGGTCAGGGCGCTGGTCGCCGCCTGCACCTCATCCTCCAGGGCCAGGTCCAGCTCCAGTCGCTGGCTGGCGGTGGGGCCGCTGCCGGCGGGATTCCCGCCGGTCACGCTGCCGCAGGCGACCAGGATTGTCGCGAGGGCCGCCAGGCCAGCGCGGGAGGGACGGCGCATTGCGTGCTCCGGATGGGGGCGCCCCCAATCTAGTCCGGTGGCCTTGCGGGCCGGGACGGGGGGCGCAGAATCCCGGAGATGCCCCCACGCCGACCCGGCCGGCACCGCCCGCCCGCCGAGCGCCCGACCCGCACCTGCGCCCGCTGCGGCGGCCGTGGTTGAGCCTCCGTTGAGCCTCCCCTCCCACCCTGTCGCCATGCCCGCCCGGCTCTTCCTCCGTTGCCTGGGCGCCCCCGAGCTGCGCGATGCCGGGGGCGAGGTCGTGAAGTTCCGGGTGCGGAAGCACCTGGCGCTGCTGGTGTACCTCGCCTGCGAGCGCCGCACCGTGCACCGCCGGGAACGGCTGGTGGACCTGCTCTGGCCGGCGGCGCGCCCCGCGGAGGGACGCCACTCGCTCGCCACCGCCATCTCGGTGCTCCGGGCCCGGCTGGGCCGCCAGGCCTTCGAGGCCACCCGCGACACCCTGCGGCTGGTGACCACCGACCTCACGCTCGACCTGGACCGGCTCGCCGCCGGGGAGGTCCTGGGCGATGCCGACACGCCCCCGCTCGAGGTGGCCGGCTTCCTCGAGGACTTCGAGGTAGGGCATGCCCCCGAGTTCATGTTCTGGCGCGACCTCATGCGGGCGCGCTGGCTGCCCCACATCCGCGATGCCCTGGTGCTGCTGCTGGACCGGTGCCGGCGGCGGGGGGAGTTCTCCGCCATCGAGCCCCATGCCGAGCGGCTGCAGGTCCTCGACCCGCTCTCGGAGGACGCGGTGCGGGCCCGGATGGAGGGGCGGGCCTTCGCGGGGGACCGGGTGGCCGCGCTCCGGATCTACAACGAGTGGCGCGGCCGCCTGGCCGACGAGCTGGACGCCTCGCCCTCCGCGCTGCTCGAGGGGATGGCGCTCCGGCTCCGGCAGCGGGGCTACACCCCGGCGGGGGCGGTCGCGGTGCCGCCGGTGGCCACCGAGCAGTGGCGGGGCCACGCGTTCGTGGGGCGGGCGGACCAGTACCGGGTACTGTACGAGCGGTGGGAGTCCACCCGCGACGGCGCCGGCCGGCACGGCCTGGTGCTGGGCGACTCGGGCCTGGGCAAGACCACCCTGCTCGAGCGGCTGGTGATGGCGGTCTCGCTGGAGGGGGCGGTCTCGGCCCGGGTGCAGTGCTACGAGGTGGAGCGGCAGATCCCCTACGCCGCGGTGGGGGGACTGGTGCGCGGGCTGCTCGACCGGCCCGGCGCGGGCGGCACCAGCCCCGAGTGGCTGGCGGAGCTCGCGCGGATGATCCCGGCGGTGGCCCAGCGCTACCGCAACCTCCCGCCCCCGCGCGACACCACCGGCGAGAGCGCCCGGCTCCGCTTCACCGAGGCGGTGCATGAGCTCATCACCGCCGTGGCGGAGGAACACCCGGTGGTGCTCGTGGTGGACGACGTGCACCTGGCCGACGACGCCAGCGTGGCGGTGCTGCACCTGCTCATGCGGCGGACCCAGGAGCAGCGGGTGGCGATCTGGCTGGCGGCGCGGGAGACCGAACTTGGGCGGTCGCCGAATGCACGCCGGTTGCTCGAGGCGCCGGAGCCGCTGGCGCTGGAGGCGGTGCGGCTGGCGCCGCTCACCCCGGAAGAGATGGGCATCGTGGTGGACACCCTCGCCACCCAGGCGCCGACGCCTCCCGGGCCGGCGGTGCGCGGGGCAATGCTCGGCGCGGCGGCCGGGGTGCCGATGCTGGCGGAGCTGCTGTTCGACGACTGGCGGCAGCACGGGGCGCAGTGCCTGGCCCTCTCGGTCGGGGCCATGACCGTCTACGCCGAGGCGACCGCGCCGGGCTCGGCCTACGAGGCGCTGTTCGACCGGCTGCTGCTCGGGCTCACCCCCACCGCGCGGGCGGTGCTCAACCTGGCGGCACTGCTGGGGGAGCGGCTCAACGACCTGACGATGTACGAGATCGTGGACCTGACCCTGGCGCAGACCCTTCGCGGGATGGCGGAGCTCACCGGGCTGCGGATCCTGCGGGACGGCGGACGGGGAGTGGAGTTCCGGAACGAGCTGCTGCGGCAATACACCTACCTGCAGGTGCCGTCGCCGCTCCGGATGGCGGTGCACGGGCGCATCGCGGACCGGCTGCTGGCAGCGGAGGCGCGGGGGGAGCCGGTGCCGGGGCTGATGCTCGCGTGGCACTGCTTCCGGGCCGGGCGGGTGGCGGAGGCAGAGCCGTACCTGCTGCGGGGGGCGCGGGAGACGCTGGCGAAGGGGGCGCCGCTGGAGGCGGAACTGGCGCTGGAGAGCGGACTGGCGACGGTGAGCGCGGCGACACGGGTGGCGGCGCAGTTGACGCTGGTGGAGACGCTACAGGAGCAGGGGCGGTGGGCGGAGTCGTTGGAGCGGCTGCAGGCCTGCCACGAGCCACTTCGCCATCAGCCTACTGAATACCGCCTGTCGCAGGCACTGCGCGCTATTGCCGATTCCCAACTCTGTACGAGTGAAGAGCAAGCATCGCAACACCTAAGACTCGTGCTCCTGCTCCTCAACACTACGCCCGTAGAATGGGAGGCCGTAGGGCCCCTATTGACCGCAGCCTACGTTCTAACCGCACGCTTCTCGGGGTCAGTCCCAAAGGAACGACTGCTTGGCATTGCGCTTGGTTTCGTCAACTCAGACGCAGGACTGCAGGCCAGGTTGTCCGCGGCCAGACTGGCCGTCCTAGTCGCGTACCAATCTCGGGCGTTGCGGACACATCCGACGATCCTGGTTTCGCTTGAGAAGCTGAGTGCCGAGTTGGCCAGTGCCACCCTGGAAAGCGCAATCGCTGGGTCTTTTGAGTTCACCGTCGGCACTCTATTTCTGACTCTAGGCAGGTACCCAGATGCGATCCTACACCTCTCCAACGGTCAACGCATTTACCGCAAGGTGGGCAACAGGACGCTTGAGTGCAGCGCGCTCGCAAACCTCGCACTTGCTCGATTACGGCTGGGCGACTACCAGCAAGCGATCAGCGCGAGTCAGCAAGCAGTCTCCAGAACGCCGCCTGGCGTCGAGTATGCGACTGTGCTCCTCGCACACGCCTGGCAGGCCTGGGCCCTCTCAATGCTTGGAAGAAGGAATGAAGCTCTCTCAATAGTCGACCGCATTGTCACGGAATGGAGTACTATTACACCCGCGTGGCAGTCGCAGAAAGTTGGCCTGGTGGCGGCCGACCTGCTTAAGACTCTCGGCGAGGAGCGAAAAGCGCTTGCCCAAGCGAGCGCGGTGATCGAGGCACACGGAATACGGCCGCTATCGGTTGGCGAGATCGGTCGCGTGGCTCGTTGGGTTGCCAACACAGCAGACGCGGCAGTGAGCCAAGATGCGATCTTGGAGCTTGAAGCTCTGATTTTCAGCGAAGAGGAGATAGATCGGATTGATGTTGCAGAAGCGCTGTCCGCCCTGATTCAACACAAGAAGAAACTCAAAGCGGATTTCGACTTGGAGCGAGAGCAACTGTCAAAGACTCTCGGTCTCCTCCCAGAGCCAATCACACACCAACTCGCACGCCTCGGGGCTCTTTCCTAGAACGCCCTGATTCGGGGCCACGTTGGCCTGCCTCGCAGCAGCCCAGTGGGAGGAACTTGCACCCGCTTCGAACCATGATCTCCTTCGTTTGCCTCAGGGCGGCTAGAAGCCACCGAAACCTCCGACATGACCCGTCGTACCGAGACCGAGTTCACAACCAGGTCCACAAGTTTTGGGTCAAACTGAGTGCCCTTGTACTTCAAGAGCTCGGCGACAACCGCTTCAATCGGCAACCGCTTCCGGTAGGGACGGTCGGTGGTCATGGCATCCGTCGTGTCCGAAATCATGATGATCCGGGCCCCGAACGGGATTGCCTCCCCCGCGAGTCCATCGGGATAGCCGCCACCGTCCCAGCGTTCGTGATGGCTTCGGACCGCGTCTTGAATGGATCCACGAAACGAGGAGATGATCCCGACAAGCTCAGCGCTCTTCACCGGATGGGTTTGCAGAAGCGCCGTCTCCTCTGGCGTGAGCTTCGACTCCTTCCGCAGAAGTGGGGCAAACTCCTCGTGAATCTTCCCTACATCGTGCATGACGGCCGCAGTGTAGACCTGCTCGACCTCCTCCGCAGACATCTTGGCTTCCTGAGCAATGATCTTAGCCAAGGTGGCAACCCGGACCGAATGGCCCGAGGTGTAGGGATCACGGGCCTCGATTGCTTTCACCATTAGGTCGAGGAGCTCGCGACCGCTGTTTTGCAGTTTTCGGTAGAGACCGTAGACGTGACGGATCACGAAGATCGGGGCGAGAATCACAAGGAACCCGATCGCCCCTAGGCCGACCGCCCTCTCTGACGCGGAGTAGACAAACGCCAGAATGAGACCGAGCAGACTAGCCGCGATGTCATACCCGAACACGCCCTTTGCGTTGGCGGTCCAGACTTCCGTGAATCGCCGCCCCGTACTGAGAGCAACGACCCCGTTCAGGGCAACGCTATTCACCCCGAAGTAGGCCGCGGCAAGCACAAAGAACAGGGCGAAGTCGAGTTGCGCCTCTGGGTTCGCCAGGAGGACCCCTGCCGACGTGTACCCCGGCGGCGTATGGCCCCCAGCGAGCTGATAGAGTGCCACTCCAACCGCAACGCACAGCGCGCGCTGAGACACGTTGAAGACAATCTTGATTGCGGGGCGCTGGCCCTGAACCTGAGACAGCAAGGTCGCCACTCCCGCGACCACCCCTCCCCAGAAGCCGCCGAACAGCAGCCCCCCGGCAAGATGAACAACGAAAGACGCGGAGCCTTCGGCCCCAAACTGAAGCGGATTGCTGGACAGATCGATGAGGAAAGCAGCCACCACGAACGTGCCCAGCGCCCAAAAGCCAGGGAATGGCTCCCTGGCCTCGAACGAGGTCATGAGGACGACGATTGCGAGAATCGCCACCCCCAACACGAACGATTTGGTGCGACTGGTTCGATCCATCGTTTCCCTCAATAACTGGCGGCGGCCCAAGTCGTTTACATCCAGTTGCCACCTTCGGACAGCGCGAAAACCTTCACCGCTGCCCGCGCGACAAACGCCGCGACTACGGCATACATGGCCGACATGAGCGTCTCCTTGCTCGAGAACCGAAAGTACCCTCGGGAAAGGGCCAAGCCTCGCTATGGCTCAGCTGACGCTCCGCTCTACACTTGTTCCGCTAGCCTCCGCTACTGCACCTGCCAGAGACCAGGGCCGCCGCCGTTTTCCTTTCTGCCTAGTTGGGCCGCCGGGCTTCCGCCCAGCGGTTGGTCGCATCGAGGACGGCGAACACCGCCGCCCGCTCCGCACTCTCCTTGATCTCCGCGGTGCCGATCAGCAGGACCGCCTCGCGGCCCCCCAGCCCCTGCACCGCCACCAGCACGAACGACCGGTCGAAGGCGTCCACCATCTTGGCGCCCTCGAGCGCCACCGAGTGGTCCGACAGCAGCTGGTCGAGGACGTGCACCGCCGCCCGCGCGGCCGCCTCCACCTTGCTCCGCGGCGTGTCGCTCGACTCCTCCTCCGCCGACCCGGTCCGCCCCCCGAACGAGAGCGAGACCGTCAGGCTCACCCGGTGCGGCCGCTTGCCCGGTGCCACGAACAGGCTCTCGAACAGCGCCGCCCGCCGCATCGCCCGGTCCCGCGCCACTCCCCGCTCCACCACCTCGAGCGGCTTGACCTCGGCGGTCTGGGCGATGCTGATCTTGCGGTGGTCCACCTTGAGGCCGAGCTGCGCCAGCAGCGCCGACTCGATGTTCCGCACCAGCTGCTTGGGCTGCAGCCCCGCCTGCGCCAGCACATGCACCTCGCTCACCTCGCCCAGCGGCGTGGTCACCACCCGCGCCGAGAGCACCCCCTCGAGGCTGGTGAGCAGGTTCTCCGCCCGGCGGACACCCCAGGGATCGGGGGCGTTATCGAGCGCCCCCCCCGGGCGCGAGTCGCGCGGGGGCTGGTCGGGGTTCCGCAGGGGGGACGGTCCGGTCACGATCGTCTACTCCAGTCCGGGGAGCGCCGTCACGCGACGGCGTTGCGCCCCAGCGATTTCGCCTGGTACAGCGCCCGGTCGGCCTGCACCAGCAGGTCGCCCTCGTGCGGGCGGCTCACGTCGTACTCCGCGACACCGATGCTGGCCGTCACGTGGCCCACGGGGTAGCCCAGCCGGCGGCCCACCCCCTCGATGCCCGCGCGGATCGCCTCCGCCACGCGGTTGGCCCCCTCCAGGTCGGTGCGCGTGAGGATCACGACGAACTCGTCGCCGCCGTACCGCGCCGCCAGGTCCGAGGCCCGGATGGCGTGCCGGATCTCGGCCGCCACCGCGCGCAGCACCTGGTTGCCCGCCTCGTGCCCGAACTGGTCGTTCACCTGCTTGAAGTAGTCCAGGTCGATGAACAGCACCGCGAACCCCTCGAGGCTCCGCTTGCTGCGCTCGATCTCGTACATCAGCCGGTCGTGCAGCACCCGGTACGCCGACAGCCCGGTCAGTGCGTCCACCGCGCTGTCCCGCACCGCGTCCTCCACCCGCCGGGCCTGGTGCGGCGGGCACTGGCGCAGGCTGGCCCGCCCCATCGCCGCCGCCTGGGCGAACAGCTCGCAGCTGGCGAACCCGCACGCCCGGCAGTCCCACGGCTTGCCGTTGGGGCCCGGCCCGATGGCGTCCAGCACCTCCTCCACCCGGGTCGGGTCAGCCTGCTGCAGCCGGGGCTCGATCTGGAAGGTCGCCCCGTAGCTCGCCACCACCGACTGGTCCACCACCGGGTAGCGGCTCCGGGGCGGCTCGGTGCTCGCCACCACCGAGCGGCGCCAGAACAGCTCCTCCCGCGGCCCCGACAACGGGTGGTCCAGCCACCCCTCGTGCGACAGCACGTCCACGAAGCCGAGGTCCAGCCGGTCCACCGTCACCGCCCGGGCGATCCCGCGCAGCTCGGCCAGCCCCCGCACCTTCCGGAACCGGTTGCTGGCCAGCGACGCCTGCTCCAGCATCGCGAGCGGCAGCCCGCCCGCCGTGGAGAGGTGGCGCCGGCGCTCGCTCGGCACCCGGACGAAGTAGTCCGGCTGAGTCTCCGGGACCACGCCCCGCAACCGGAGCAGCTGGTCCAGGTCGGCGAAGGTGATCGCCGCGTCCAGCTCGCTCCGGCCCGCCGGGGGACACACCCCCGCAAACACGATCTCCAGCCGCTCCCCCAGCTGCGCCCGGAGGTAGCGCGCCTCGGCCACCGCCGGGATCGTCACCGGCGCGAGGTACGGCACCAGCTCGGGGTACTCCCGCCGGACGGTGTCCACCACCACCGGGTCGGTGGAGCGGAGCAGCGTCCCCCAGCTCGCATCGGCCCAGAGCTTGAGGTACTCCTGCGCCACCAGCTCGTCGCCCATCACCCCGCGGGTCACCATGCGGAACCCCGCCGCGTAGCAGGCGTTCACCACCTGCTCCGGACGCGCCGGGTAGAAATGCGCCGCCACTTCAGGGGTCAGGATGAGGACACCACCGCCGCGCGCCGCCACCGCCATCGCGCGGCCCAGCTCCCCAGTCACTTCGATTGCGTCGTGCGGACAGGCCGGGACACACAGGCCGCAGCGGATGCAGGAGTCATCCTCGATGCGAACGAGCGGCTCCTGGACCTCGACGGCTCCAGTAGGGCAGACTCGAACACACGCCAGGCACGCCACGCATGCGCTGGGATCGATTGAAAAAATCACCGGATGAAGACCCTAGCTTGTTGGGGGTACCGGGTCTCGGTGCCAATATGTGCCGCGGCGCAGGGCGTGTCAAGCATTCCAACGCCGGGAACTTCAAGATTCTGTGAGACTTAGGCTACGTCACCTAGTCCAGTTTGTAAGCTCTGATTTTCCGGTAGAGTGTGCGCTCCCCGATCCCCAGTACCTCCGCCGCCTTGCGACGATTTCCCCGGTGCTGGGCGAGGGCAGCCGCGATGGCTTCCTTCTCGACTTCCGCCATCGTCATTCCCGGCCGGTACACCACCGCCCCACGCTCTTCCCCGTCCCCTACTGGCAAAACATCGGCCACCGGTTGGCTCTCGCCCAGCTCGATCACCTGGACCCGCTGGGGCCGATCGTCGAGGCGCCGCCGCAACTCCTCCAGCTGGAGCCGTAAGTCCATGATATTGCGGAGGATGAACTCCAATTCCTGGCCCCCGCCCACCCCCGCGGTGGACCCCACCCGGACCGGCAATAACCGCCCTGCCCCCTCCAGCACATCTGGAGGGATGTCTGAAGCTCGGACTTCCCTGCCGGGCGCGAGCACCACCATCGACTCGATGAGGTTGCGCAGCTGCCGCACATTGCCCGGCCAGGGCGCCTCGACCAGCCGCTGCATGGCCTCGGGGGTCATCCCCCGGAAGGGGCGATCATGCGCCCGGGCCAGCTCCCGGATGAACCGCCGGACCAGGAGGGGGATGTCCCCCCGCCGCTCCCGGAGCGGCGGCAGGTACAGCGTCAGGACGTTCAGCCGGTAATAGAGATCGTCCCGAAACTCGCCCAGCGCAACCGACTCCCGGAGGCTCCGGTTGGTGGCCGCCACCACCCGGACGTCCACCTTGATCGGCTGGACCCCGCCCAGCCGGAAGAAGGCCCGGGTCTCCAGCACCCGGAGCAGCTTCACCTGGACGCTGGCCGGGATCTCCCCGATCTCGTCGAGGAAGATGGTCCCCGTGTCCGCCAGCTCGAAGCGCCCCAACCGCCGCTCCGCCGCGCCGGTGAACGCGCCCTTCTCGTGGCCGAACAGCTCGCTCTCGAGCAGGGTCTCCGGCAACGCGGCGCAGTTCACCGCGATGAACGGCCGGCCCCGCCGGGGCGAGAGGTCGTGGATCGCCTTGGCGACCAGTTCCTTGCCGGTACCCGATTCGCCCTGGATCAGCACCGTGCTGGAGACCGGCGCCATCTGCTCCAGCTTGACCAGCAGCTCCTGGATCGGGCCGCTCTCCCCCACGATCCCGGTGCGCTGCTGCAGCGCCCGCCGGGCGATGAGCCGCTCGGCCAGGTGGACCAGCTCGGCCGGGTTGACCGGCTTGGCCGCCACCTCCGTCACGTCCACCGGGCGGGCGTCCCGCTCGGCGGCGTGCTGGTCGGTCGGTTCGAGCAGCGCCAGGGTGCTGATCTCGGCGTCCCGGGCCAGGGCCGCCAGCTGCATAGCCGGGGGATCGTACACCGCGCCGGTCAGCACCACCAGCTCGGGCGCCTCCCGCCGCAGCACCTGCCGGGCGTCGTCCAGGGAGGAGACCATCGCCGTGGCGTGCCCCGCCGCCTCGAGCGCGGCGTTGACCCGCACCGCCGTCTCGAGGTCGTCCATCGTGAGCAGGATCTTCGAAGCCATGCCTCGTCCGATGCGGGCCGCGCGGGCCCGCTATGCCGTGCCGTCGTGGCCGGTGCGCGTGCCGCGCACCAGCTCCACCGCGTGAGCCACCAGGTCGTCCAGCACCGCCAGCCCGTCGCGCACCCCGCCGGGGCTGCCCGGCAGGTTCACGATGAGCGTGCGGCCCCGCACCCCGGCCACCCCGCGGCTCAGCGCCGCCCGGTGGAACCGCGGGTACACCGTCATCCGGAGCGCCTCGGCCAGGCCGGGCGCCTCCTTCTCCAGCACTGCGCGGGTGGCCTCCGGGGTCACGTCCCGGGGGGTGAGCCCGGTGCCCCCGGTGGTCAGCACCAGGTCAGCGGTGCCCCCGTCGGCCCAGCCCCGCAGCGCGGCGCTGATTTCGGCCGCCTCGTCCGGCACCAGCCGACGGTCGGCGACCGTGGCACCGCGGGCCGCCACCCACTCGGCGATCGCGTCGCCCGAGGTGTCGGCCCGCTCGCCCCGGCTCCCCGCATCCGAGACGGTGAGGATCGCGATCCGGATCCCCGCCGCCACTAGCGCTTCACCGAGCCCTGGGTGTAGAACGGCCGGCGCACCACCTCCGCCTCCATCGGCTCACCCCGGATGTCCACGTGGAACCGGCTGCCCACCTTCGCCCGGTCGGCGGGGAGATAGGTGGTGCCCACGGCATAGCCCAGCGTGGGACTCATGGTGCCGCTCCGCACCACGTCCGCCGACACCCCGTCCACCAGCGTCGGCATGCCGTGCCGCGGGATGCCCTTCCCCACCATGCGGAAGCCCACCAGCTTGCGGTGCACCCCCTCCAGCTTCTGCACCTTGAGCGCCGCCGCGCCCATGAACGGCGCGCCCTTGTCGAGCTTGGTGATCCAGCCCAGCCCCGCCTCGAGCGGCGTGGTCTCGTCGTCAATGTCGTTGCCGTAGAGCGCGTAGCCCACCTCGAGCCGCAGGGTGTCGCGGGCGCCGAGGCCGATCGGCTGCGCCTTGTCCGGGCCGGTCAGCGCGTCCCAGATGGCGCGGACATCCTGCGCCCGGCAGTACAGCTCGAAGCCGTCCTCCCCGGTGTACCCCGTGCGGGAGATGAAGCAGCCCGCCCCCGCCACCTTGCCCACCGCGAAGCGGTAGTAGCCGATGTCGCGCAGGATGGTCTCGGTGTGCGGCTGCAGCACCGCCTCCGCCCGCGGCCCCTGCAACGCCAGCAGCCCCACCTCGTCGGAGATGTTCCGGAGCCGCACGTTGGCGCCCTTCTTCTGGCCCAGGACGTGGTCCCAGTCCTTGGTGATGTTCGCCGCGTTGACCACCAGCATCACCTTGTCCTCGAAGCGGTACACCGTGCAGTCGTCGACGATGCCGCCCTTCTCGTTCAGGAAGCAGGAGTACTGCACCTGGCCCGCCTCGAGCGCCCCGACGTCGTTGGTGGTCACCCGGTTGACGAAGGCGTTGCGGTCGGGGCCGGTCACCTCGAACTCGCCCATGTGGCAGACATCGAAGATCCCCGCGCCCTCGCGCACGGCGCGGTGCTCGGCCAGGATCCCGCCGGCGTACTGCACCGGCATCTCCCAGCCGGCGAAGGGCACCATGCGGGCGCCGAGCGCCTTGTGGACGTCGAACAGCGGGGTGCGGAGGAGCGTGGTGGTCATCAGCGGTTCCGGTTCCTGGTCGCGGGATGCGCGCGGGGCGCGCGGTCAGGCCCCCATCAGGGTGGCCATGAGTGCCTTCTGGATGTGCAGCCGGTTCTCGGCCTCGGCCCACACCCGGGACTGGGGGCCTTCCAGCACCCCCTCGGTGACCTCCTCGCCCCGATGGGCGGGGAGGCAGTGCAGGAAGATCGCCTCCGGGCGGGCGAGGGCCATGAGCTTCTCGTCCACGCCGTAGCCCTGGAAGGCGGTGCGCCGGGCCTCCGACTCCTCCTCGGCGCCCATCGAGGCCCACACGTCGGTGGTGACCACGTCGGCCCCCGTCACCGCCTCCTCGGGCAGTTCGGTGATGGAGACGGTGGTCTCCCGCGCCGCCGCCTCGAAGATGCCCCGGTTGGGCTCGTAGCCCTCGGGACAGGCCAGCCGCAGCTCGAAGCCGAGCCGCGCCGCCGCCTGCAGCCAGGTGTTGGCCATGTTGTTGCCGTCACCGATCCAGGCCACGACCTTGCCGGCCCAGCCGCCCAGCGACTCGCGCATGGTGAGCAGGTCGGCGAGGATCTGGCAGGGATGCAGCAGGTCGGTGAGCCCGTTGATCACCGGCACCGTGGCGAAGCGTGCCAGCTCCTCCACCTCGGTGTGGGCGTAGGTCCGGATCATGATTCCGTCCACGTACCCCGAAAGCACGCGGGCGGTGTCGCGGGTCGGTTCGCCCCGGCCCAGCTGCAGTTCGCGGAACGAGAGGAACAGCGCCTGCCCCCCGAGCTGCCAGGTCCCCACCTCGAACGAGACCCGGGTGCGGGTGGAGCTCTTGCCGAAGATCATCGCCAGCGTCTTCCCCTCCAGCGGCCGCGCGCGATACTCCCCCCGCTTCATCCGGAGGGCCAGGTCCAGCAGCACCTCCAGCTCGGCGCGGGTGAAATCGGGAATGGCGAGGAAGTCACGCTTGGGCATGGGGCTCCCGGCCGGCGAGTCGGCCATTTTGGCAGAGGCAGGATAGCCGTTTTCGGGCGGGCG
>CAZYIV010000011.1:61421-64087 GCA_964647615.1 uncultured Gemmatimonadaceae bacterium
CCATCGCCCTGCCGGGCGAGGGCCAGCAGGTTGACCCCCGTCCGGCCCACGAGGTCGGCCTCGTGCAGCGTGCGTCCGGTGAGGCCGCTCGCGGGCTCCACCCGGGTCTCCTCGATCCAGAACTCCAGCTCGCCGGAATGCATGACGCGGTCGAGGAAGTCGGTCACCCGCGGGTGCAGCAGCTGGGTGGCCATGCGCCGCCCGCCGATCCGGTAGGGCGAGATCACGTGACTGGCGCCGGCCCGCAGCAGCTTGGCCTCGGCCCCGGGGTGGCTGGCGCGGGCGACGATCACCAGCTCGGGATTGAGGGCCCGGGCGGTGAGGGTGACGACGATGTTGGCGTTGTCGTCGCCGGTGGCGGCCACCAGCCCGCGGGCCCGCACCACCCCCGCGCGCAGCAGCAGCTGGTCGTCGGCGGCATCGCCCTCGAGGAAGTGGTGCCGCTCGCCCGGCGCCTCGGGGGGCGGGGTCCGGTCCAGGATCACCACCGTCGCACCGGCGACCTCGAGGTCGTGGACGACCTCGTTCCCCACCCGGCCGTGGCCGCAGACGATGTAGTGCCCGCGGAGCTGGTCAATGGCCTGTTGCACCCGCCGCCTCCTGAGCGCGCCGGTGAGCTCGCCGCTCACCACGTACTCCACGATGGTCCCGAGCAGGAAGGCCATGACGCCGGTGCCCGAGACGATGAGGATGATGGTGAAGACCCGCCCCCGGTCGTCGAGCGGCCGCACCTCGCCGAAGCCGACGGTCGCGATGGTGGTGACCGTCATGTAGAGCGACTCGAGGAAGGTCCAGCCCTCGAGCAGCATGTAGCCGGCGGTGCCACCCACCAGCACCACGACGATCGCGCTGCCCACCCGCGCGAGGCGGCGGCGGAGCTCGTCGGGGAGGAGCCGGGCGTGGGTCATGACGGCACCGGTCGGGGGGGGCAGCGGCGGGCGGACGGGGGACCCCGAAAGTGTACGGCGGGACCCTCCCTTGCGGGAGTCCGTCTCCGCGCCGCATTCTCACATCATGAAGACATTCCTCCCTATTCCCGTGCTGCTCATGGCCGCTTCCCTCTCCGCCCAGTCGCGCGCCGCCGTGCATGCCCCGCGCGGCGCGGTCGCCACCAGCCAGGTCCTCGCCAGCGCCGCCGGGCGGGAGGTCCTGGCCCGGGGCGGCAATGCCATGGACGCCGCGGTCGCCGCCGCCGCCGTGCTCGCGGTGGTCGAGCCGCACATGACCGGTCTGGGCGGCGACATGTTCGCGCTGGTGTGGGTGGAGCGGGAACACCGCCTGGTGGCACTGCGCTCCACCGGCCGGGCCGGCGCGGGCATGACCCGCGAGGCGATCCTGGCCCGCGGCTTCCGCAGCATCCCCGAGCGCGGCCCGGAGCCGGTGACGGTGCCCGGCGCCCTCGCCGGGTGGGAGGCGCTGGTGCGGCGCTACGGCACCCGGCCGCTGGCCGAGCTGCTGCAACCCGCGATCGCAATCGCGGAGAGCGGCTTCGCGGTGACCCCCAACATCGCACGGCAGTGGGCGGGCAACGCGGCGGTGCTGGCGCGCGATGCGGGCGCGCGGCACACCTTCCTGGTGGACGGCCAGCGGGCGCCCGCCGCCGGCGAGTGGTTCCGGAACCCGGACCTCGCCGCGACGCTGCGGCAGGTCGCGGCCGAGGGGCCCGGGGTGTTCTACGGCGGGGCGCTGGGGCAGCGCCTCGTCGCGCGGCTGGCGCAGCTGGGCGGGTTCCTCACCCTGGACGACCTGCGGGCCCACCAGGTGGAATGGACCGCGCCGATCTCCGCCGACTACCACGGCTACCGCCTGTGGGAGCTGCCGCCGCCCAACCAGGGCGTGGCCGCGCTGGAGATGCTGCAGCTGCTCGCGCCCTACGACCTGGCCTCGCTGGGGCAGAACAGCGCGCCCTACCTGCACCGGCTGATCGAGGCAAAGAAGCTGGCCTTCGCCGACCTGAACCGCTGGGTGGGCGACCCGGACGCCATGACGATTGACCCGCGCGCGCTGCTGTCGGAGGACTACATCGCCCGGCGCCGCGCCCTGCTCGACACCACCATGGCCGCCGACCGGGTCGGCCCCGGCACGCCGGCCACCGCGAGCGAGACGATCTACCTCACCACCGCCGACAGCGCCGGCAACATGGTGAGCTTCATCAACAGCCTGTACGAGGAGTTCGGATCGGGGATCGTGGTCCCGGGGACCGGATTCGCGCTGCAGGACCGGGGCGCCGGCTTCACCCTCGAGGCGGGATTCCCCAACACCGTGGCGCCCGGCAAGCGGCCGCGCCACACCCTGATCCCGGCCTTCGTCACCCGGCTCACGCCCGAGGGCGAGGTGCCCTGGATGAGTTTCGGGGTGATGGGCGGCGCGATGCAGCCGCAGGGCCACGTGCAGGTGCTGCTCAACCTGGTGCTGTTCGGGATGGACCCGCAGCAGGCGGCGGATGCCCCGCGATTCCGGCACTACGACGGACGGCGGGTGGCGCTGGAGGCGGGGATGCCGGACGGCACCGTGGCCGGGCTGGAGCGGATGGGCCACGAAGTGATGGTGCTGCACCCCGACACCGCCGGCGGGGCGCAGATCATCATCCGTGACGGGAGCGGCGGCTACGTGGCCGGGAGCGACCGGCGGAAGGACGGGGGCGTCGCGGCCTGGTAGGGGGCGCC
>CAZYIV010000012.1:0-59467 GCA_964647615.1 uncultured Gemmatimonadaceae bacterium
GCCGCCACCCTGACCACGGACACCCCGCCGCGCGCTAGCGGCCGGCTGCGGTGTCCCCCCGCGCCCTCCCGTGCCCGGCACGGGAGGGCGCGGGGCATCGGGGGCGGGCCCCCGGCGAGTGGGCGTGCTTGACGCATATCGTTATTGATATATATTATCGTCATGGCACCCCGCGCCGCGACCGCCGACGCCTTCAACGCCATCGCCGAACCTCGGCGACGGCGGATCCTCGACCTGCTCGCCACGGGTGAGCGCCCGGTCTCCGACCTGGTACGCCGCCTCCGGGTGGCCCAGCCGCACGTTTCGCGGGACCTCCGGATCCTCCGTGAGGTCGGGCTGGTGCGGGCGAGGGATGCGGGGCGCCAGCGACTCTACCGGCTCGATAGCCGCCCGCTGCGCCAGGTGCACGCCTGGCTGGCCCGCTACGAGGCGGGCTGGAACGCGCGCTTCGACGCCCTCGACACCGTCCTCGATGACCTCAAGACCCAGGAGCAGACTGATGACCCCCTCGACCGGCCGCCGGGCCGTGGTGACGCTCCCCAGCCCGACCCAGATCCACGTCGTCCGTGAGTTCGATGCCCCCGCGCACCTGGTCTACAAGGCCTGGACCACGCCGGAGCTGATCCGCCGCTGGTGGCACGCCGGGCGGGGCGAGGTGACCGAGGCAACGGTGGACCTGCGGGTGGGCGGCCGGTGGCGCTTCGTGATGCGGACCGACCGCGGCTTCGAGGTGGCGTTCCACGGGGAGTACCTGGAGATCGTGCCCAACGAGCGGGTCGTCTCGACCGAGATCTACGAGGGCGCGCCGGAGGCCCCCGCGCGCACCACCATCCGGTTTGCGCCGGAGGGAAACCGGACCCGGGTGACGCTGATCATCGAAACCCGCACCCAGGCGGACCGGGATGCGCAGCTCGCCACCGGCATGGAAGACGGGATGCAGGACGGCCTGGCGCTGCTGGAGGAGGTGGCGGCCAGCCTGGCCTGACGCAGGGCCGCCCGCCGGGCATGAGCCCGGCGGGCGGCAGGTGTCTCAGTACTCCCGCGATTCGAAGTACACCGGCGTGTGCAGCACCAGCAGCGCCAGGGCGATCATCGCCACCGCCGCCGTCGGCACCGCGCCGGTGAGCAGCGTGCCCACCAGCCCGATCATCCCGCTGCCCTCCCACAGGACCCAGCAGACCAGCGCCCGCGGGCCCGCCTCGGTGCCGGCCCAGTACGCCTCGACCGGCATTTCGCGTGCGCGGATCGGCACCCTGGGCCGGGCCCAGAGCATCGCCAGCGCCAGCGAGGGGAGGGCCACGGCGGCCAGCGCCCACGGCAGGACGCTGTGGAGCTGGTCGGGAATCAGTGGAGCGTGGTGGGTCAGCACCATCACCCCAAGCACCACCCCGACGAGGGTGTAGCCGCCCGAGAGGGCGAGGTGCATGAGGACCACGGTGCGGCGGTCGAGCGGCCGGCTGCCAGCGGCCATGGAGTGCCCCGGGAAGAATGTGGCCTGAAGCTACCCGCAGCGGCGCCCGGCACCAGCCACGTGCGGCGGCCGTCGGCGGGCGCGGGGCTCAGGCACTGAATTGCCGGAGGTGATGGTCGAGGTGACGGTATTGCAGCACCTGCCAGTCACGCAGCGACATGCGGCCGAAGTCCGGGTGGGTCGCGCCGATGTCCCCGGGGCCGGCGGCGCCCAGGCGCTCGATCAGGTCCCGCAGCGTGTCGCGGTCGGCCTCCCAGCCCTCGCTGGGCCGCGCGAACGACCCCGGCGGCGCCTCGATCTTTCCTTCCGGCCAGGGCAGCAGGTAGATCGCCAGCCAGCGGAACATCGCGGTCCCGATGGCGCCGCGCTTGCCGCGCGCGGGGCGTTCGACCTGGCCCAGCGCCATGCGCAGGCCGTCGCCGAGGTGCGGCAGGAGCTGCTCCGGCGCCATCCGGCCCCAGCGACGCGGGCTGGTGGGCGTGAGCCGGGCCAGGCGGGCCTGGATGGCCGCGCGATCATCGCGGTTGCCGAGCGATCCGGGCATGCGAGGCGTCCTCCGGTGGGGAGAGTCGGTGGGCGATGCTCAGGGCGCCTGGCGCCGCCGGGGGCGCTGCTTCGCGGAGACCGAGCGGATGATCAGCTGCCCCTTGCCGCGCGCGGCGAACGGGGTCCGCGAGCGTGCCACCGCGGCCGCCACCAGCGCCTCGACCGCGGGCTCCCGCAGCCGGGCCGCCGACTCGAGCCGCAGGAACCGCACCTGGTTGCCGCCGCCCGAGAGCAGCCGTTTCGGGTCCGGCAGGCGGGCCCCGTGCAGGAAGCAGAGACTGACGGACTCGGCCCGCGCGGCGATCGAGATGATCGCGTCCCCCGGGCGCTCGGTGGCCCCGTACCCGATCACGAAGAAATTGTAGTTGTCGTAGACCAGTTCATGAGCGGTAGGGAGCCGGCGGCGCAGGGCGGCGCGGAGGGCGCGGATCCGCCGCTGGTCCGCGGGCGCGAACTTCGCGATGAATCGCCGGAGCCGGGCTACCGGTGTCGCACCGGTATCAGCGGGCCGGGCAGGCGGACGGCGGCGGGACGATGGCATCTCGGCCCCTGGCGGGAACGTGGCGGACGCACCGAAGCGGCGGCGCCCGGCGGCACCCGCCAGGGGTGCGGCAAACTCACGGCGCCTTCTGGACCCGGAAGTTGAGCGCCCCGGAGACCTTCTGCAACCGGACCTCGATGCGCCACGCCCCCGCCGTGCCCTTGGCGGTGTGGACGGTGCCATTCACGTCCAGCGCGGCCTGATACACGACCGTGCCGATCGCATCCTTGATGGTGAGTGTGGCGCTGCCGCCGGTGATGGCCGAGGCCTGGTTGACGCTCGCGCTGTCACCGGTGTTGGTCCAGGTGTAGCGCAGCGTCTGCTGGATGCGGTCGAGCGCCGTCACCTGGAACTGGAAATCGTCCGGCGCGTTGGTGACCTGGAGCTGGTTGGACGGACCGATGAGCCGGTCGCTGCTGCCGCACGCGACCAGCGCGGCGGCAAGCAGGACGAGCGGAAGGAGGCGGCGCGACATGAACACCTCGGGTCAGGATGGCGATGCGATGATAGCACCGTCGCCATGAACCGAGGCTGAACCCGGAGTGACCGCCGCGCCTGACACGCTTCGCTACAGGCCGCCATCCCGTAAAGTTCGCTCAGAGATAACTCAGCCACCACGAGTGCCGCCGCGCCTTCACGCCGGCGTACCAGCGGCAGAGGGGATAGAGGGCCACGACGATGGCCGCCCAGACCAGGTAGGTCACCCCGAGACTGTAGCCGAAGTCGGCCGGGATGACGTCCTTCGGCCCGCCCATCGAGAGCACCGGCAGCAGCGCGAACCGGCCCGCCGCCGCGCCGTACCGCGTGAAGGCCAGCAGCACCGACACCACGTGTGCCGCGTAGAAGTGCACGATGAAGTAGAACAGCGGCACCCGGCCGAACACCACCAGCGGATGCGCCGGGTCGAGGCTGCGGCGCTCCGCCCACGCGAGCAGCAGGCAGGTGGGGCCCAGGGTCATCAGCAGGAACGCCAACGAGGGCGGATACTTGGTGGTGTTGAGGAACGAGAGCAGCGTCATCGTCGCGGAGCCCTGGGTGGACCAGGGTACCGGATCGCCGTAGCCGTTCAGGGCGCGCAGCGCGACGAAGCCGAGCGACATCGCCACGCCGCCCCGGACCAGCAGCCGGAGCCGTACCGCCGGCTCCTGCTGGTAGAGGCGGCCGGCGAGGAACCCGAGTGCCATCACCGCCACCCACGGCACCAGCGGGTACCCGACCACGACGATCACGCCGCCGACGCCGAAGGCACCCGGCTGGTGCAGCACGTTCCAGAGCGGCGCGGCGGCCCCGAAGCGCTGGGGTGCGATCCCGTCGAGCAGGTTGTGCCCGGCGATCAGGGCAAGGCTCAGCCCGGCGAGGAGTGCGGGCGGGAGCCACACCAGCGCGGCCAGCAGCACCATGCACCCGCCCAGCACCCAGAGCACCAGCAGCAGCACCGGGTAGGCGGAGGAGACGTTGAAGTTGTAGGCCAGCCGCATGACCGTCAGTTCCAGCAGGATCAGCCACAGCCCGCGGGTGAGCAGGAAGCGCGAGAGCGCGCCGCGGCTCCGGCCCCTCCCCCACCAGAGCCAGGCACCCAGCCCGGCGGTGAACGAAAAGGCGGGGGCGCAGAGGTGGGTGATCCAGCGGGTGAAGAAGAGGATCGGGGTGGTGCTGGCGAGGTCGGTGGGGGAGGCCACCATCGCGCCATGGTGGACGAAGTCCCGCACATGATCGAGCGCCATGATCACCATGACGAGGCCGCGCACGGCGTCGATGGCGGTGGAGCGACGGCCGGCCCCGGTCGGGGTCGCGCCAGCACCGGCCCCCGGGCTCATGGCTCCTCCCCGCGCGCCCAGGCGATCACCGGCCCGAGCCACGCGTCCCGGGGCACGAAGAAGGTCCCGTGCCCCTTGCCGAGGCTCACGCTGAGCTCGCGAGTCCGCGAGCCGGGCCGCGCCCGGGCGAACATCGGAGCGCAGGAGTGGCCCAGGGAATCACTGGTCTCGTAGATGGACAGGATCCTTCCCGCCACGTGGAGATCCGCCGGATCGTTGGACCACTCGCCGCAGGAGGCGAGGAAGACGAATCCGAGCTCCGGATCCGCGAGACGGGCGGAGGCGAGGATCGCGAGCCACCCACCCTTGGAGAAGCCCACCACGGTGATGTTCCGCGCCGGCACGCCCAGGCGGCGCAGGCTGTCCACCTGGTCGGCGGCGCGCGCAGCGTACACCTCGGAGCTCGCCCGCGCCGGGCGCTGCTCGCTCAGCACCGCGAAGCCCGCCTGCCGTAGGCGGGTGAGGATGGCGTCGTACTCATAGGGACCGAACACCGGACTCACCGGCCGGCGGGTGCCGGAATCCTCGACGATCCGTCCGTGCAGGTACAGGACATACCGCGCCGGGGCCTGTGCCGCGACGGGCGCACCGGCGCCCAGCAGCGCCAGGACGAGTGCCGCGCTCGCGCGTGGCCTCATGCGGGGCCCTCCCGCACCTGTCGCCGGATCTCGGTCCGCATCCATTCGAGCAGCTCGGTGGGCTGCACGCCGCGGCGGGCGCACGCCTCCTGCAGCCAGGCGAGGAGCTCGCGCTGGCGCTCCGGCCCCAGCCCCTCGGTGCTCAGGGCCATGGTCGAACCGCAGACGCAGTTGGAGAGCGCGTGCGACCCGACCGGCGTCCGGTTCTGCCAGTCACCCAGGTCGGCGTCCCACGAGCGCGGCGGGCCGATCGGCCGGGTGAAGGTGACGTATTCGCGCAGGCTCGCGTACTCCCGCCCGCAGGTGGGGCAGGACCGGGGAAACAGGGACTCGAAGTGGCGGCGGACCGCCTCGAGCGCTGCCGCGTCGGTGAGCATGGCTCCGAGGGAGGGACCCCGGTCTCTGGTGGCGTGCAAGAAGGGGACGGGCGACGCCGGCTGGCTCCGGCGCGCGCTTCCGGCTCGAAAGATAGGCGTCCGGTCGCCGCAGCGCGGCATCGGGCACCCGGACCCCCGTGGGTCGCGGGGGTCCCCCGGCGCCGGGGGCCGGGTCACCCCGCGCGCGGCGGGCTCCGGGGGTGAACCGATCCGGGGGCAAGCTCGTATCCCCTCGAGGGACCGGCGAGGCTGCTTCACGGGAAGGAGGACTCCATGCGGACGACCGGGATCGCCATGGTGGTGCTGGCACTGCTGGCGGCCTGCGGTGGCGGCGGGAACGGCGGCGGTGGAAGCCTCGGGCCAGGCGGGCCACCCCCGGGCGGCACGCTGGCGTACACCGGGAGTTTTCACCCGGTCAATCACACCGGGTCGGGGACGGCCGCGGTCTACGTCACCGGCGCCAGCCAGGAGCTCCGGTTCGGCCGCGACTTCGTCACCCAGGCGGGCCCGAGGCTCGAGGTCTGGCTGGTCGCCGCCGACGACCCCAGCGACAATGCCACCGTGCTGGCCTCGAGCTCCATCAGCCTCGGTGCGCTCGAGAGCACCACCGGCGTGCAGCGCTATGCCATTCCGCCCGGGACCGACCTTGCCGTCTACCGCGCCGTGACCGTCTGGTGCGTGGCGGCCCAGGTGAACTTCACCACCGCGCCGCTCACGATGCCCTGAGCCGGCCACTCAGGGGCCGGGCGGCGCACCGGGCACGCGCGGGGAGGAGGTGTCGTCGGCCGCGTAGCGCCGCCCGGAGAGATACTGCGACACCGCCCCCGCAAACATCAGCCCGCCCAGCAGCAGGAAGAACACCGGATCGCCGGCGCCCAGCAGGCCATATCCCACCATCGCGAACCCCAGCGCGGCCAGGACGAACGCGCCGCGCTGGTACAGCGCACCGGCCTTGGCGTAGGCCGTCTTCGATCGCTGGACGATGCGGTCGAGCGCCTCCACCTCGGCCTCGCAGCGGCCACGGCAGGCGAGGCCGTTCGAGACGGGGGCGGCACAGTCGACACACAGCCCGCGATGGCAGGACTTGCAGATGCCGACCGCCTCGACGGCGGGATGGTAGAAGCAGCGCATGGGATGCCGGGCTCAGGCTGTGGGGGACACGCCGGGGTCAGATCGTCTGGCCACCACCGATTCCGGGTTCGGTGCCGATGGAGCCGGGGCGGTTCTGTTCCCGCTCGGCGCGGCGTTCCTGCCACTCGCGATGGGCCTCGCGCTCCTCGGCGAAGGCCGCGTCGCTCGCGGCCCGCTCCTCGGCGGAGAGGCGCACCGATGCCGGGAGCGGGGCGTGACAGAACTCGCAGGTCGGGAGCCGGCGGGCGTAGACGATCCGCTGGCAGGCGGGGCAACGCGGCGCCTCGGGTGGCGGGGACTGGCTCATGGCCCGGCCGGCGTCACGGCGAAGAACGCGATGGCAAAGTCGTCCACGGTGCGGTGACCGCTGACCAGCCGGTCGCACTCGACGCGCCTGGTCGGCGTCACGAGGCAGATGCCGCCGCCGGCGCGCAGGTCGGCATAGGCGGTCGGCGGCAGGCCCGGCAGCTGCAGCGGGCCGCGCAGTGCCCAGCCCCAGTAGCGGACGCCGGCGCCACCCGGTACCAGGAGGAAGTTCCGTCCCACCGCCATCCGCGGGCCGGCGATCGGCGCCAGCTGCGGGGTCTGGACCTGGTAGCCGGGATACCAGCGCAGATCATCGACGTCGTTGTGGCCCCAGCAGTAGATGGCACCGGTGGCGGTGCGGCCGCAGGTACTGCTGGTCCCGAGCCCGAGCTGGGCGAAGCGCAAACCGCCGGCGACCGCCACCGGCGTCGCGCTGCTGGCGCCGTTGCCATCGCCCAGCTGGCCCTCCCGGCCGTCGCCCCAGCATGCCGCCGTCGAGTCGGCCCGCAGCCCGCAGGCAAACAGACTGGTACCGAAGTACCCGCCCGCGATCACCTGGGTGAAGCGCATCCCCCCGGGCACCGCCGTGATCTGCGGCAGGTTGCTGGACAAGCTCGTGGTCCAGCGCCACGCGGTCGAATCCACCGCCGCACCGCAGAACTGGCGCGGCGCGGCAGAGAGCTGGCGCATGGCGGGAAGACCGGGCACGGCGGCGAACGCGCCAGGGGTCCAGCCGTCGAGGCAGCGGACCGTCGCCGCGTCGTCCAGGGCGCAGACCCCGGACTCGGACACCGCGAGGGCCCGGTACGTGTGGCCGGAATCGAATCGGACCGGGTCCACCGCGCCCATGGCGGGGGGCGCCACCTGGACGAGTGCCGTGGGGAAATATCCCCAGCACCAGAGGGCCGCGGACTGGAGTCCGCAGGCGTAGTTCGTCCCCACCGCCACACTGTCCGCCACGAACGCATCCGCGTCGGTCCGGAAGTGCACCGCGGGCAGCTCCAGCGTCGTCGCGGTGAGCGTCTGCGGACCGTAGGCGCGTCCGAGGGTCCAGATGGCGGCGGAGAGCCCGCCGGCATCGGAGATGGAATCGAGCACCCGGATGGCGGCGCCGGGGAGGTTGGGCTCCACGCTCCAGCGTACCGTCACCCCGGGGAGGCCGATGCCGTCCTGGTCCGTGACACGCACCCGCATGGTGTCCCGAAGGACCGCACCGGCCCGGGCCACTGGAGGCGGCACCGTGATGGCATCGAGGCTCGCGACGAGGCGAGGCGCCGCGGTGTCCACGGCGCAGCCGGCCAGGAGGAGCAGGCCAAGGGCGCAGCACGCCCGGGAGAGCGGAAGTCGCGCGCGGGTTGTCATCTCTGGTCCAAGGGGAGGCGAACAGGGGACGCGCCAGCCGCGGCCCGGCGCACACCCCTTCCTCCGTCAGGCGGGGCGGCGCCCCTGGTAGTAGTGGTTCCCACCTGTGTCCTCCAGTTCGTCGAGCAGCTCGAGCCCCGCGTCGCGCAGCGCGCGCCGGTACTCCGCAGCGCCGAGTGACCAGGACGTCCGGCCGGTCACCACATCGGTCCAGCTGCCTTCCGGCTGTGGCGCGGTGAACAGCAGAATGCCTGCACCCGCGAGCGCGCCGGCCAGGTGAGGGAGCAGGCGGCGTTGTGTCTCCGGCGGCAGCAGGAAGAGCAGCCCCCACGCGATGATGCCGTCGAACGGCCGCTCGAACAGCGTGGATGTCTCGATCGCCTCACATCGCACCGGAACGCCGGGAAAGTTGGCGCGGAAGGCGGCGACCATCGCCGGCGCGGCATCGATGGCATGCAGTGCCACCCCGGCGTCCAGCAGCGCCTGACTGATGGGCCGCCCGCTGCCGCAACCGACGTCCAGGACCGAAGCCACGGGTGGCAGGGTCGCCGCCCACGCACGGATCTCCGCCGCACCGATCGCCGCCCCGGGACGTTCCCGGCGGCGGATGAACTCGGCGGCGTGGCGTTCATACCCGCACGCCGGGTCGTCACTCACCCCGCCGATCCCTTCCCGACCCAGGGCGAGGCCAGATCCGCCCCCTGCCGCAGCCGCTCGGCGAGCTGGCCGGCATGGTGCTGGATGTGGCGCAGGTTCACCAGCTGGTGCTCCAGCTTGGGCATGGTGTACCAGGAGAAGCCGCTCTCCGGTGCATCCAGGTCGAGTGGCGGCAGCGCCGCATCCACCAGCGCCTGACAGCAGATGCCGTACGCCCGGATCTCCGCCTGGGTGTACGGCCGGAGCGCCGCCCGCTCCGCCTCCGACCCGGGGAAGCGGTTGTAGCCTGGGCGGTGATGCTCCCAGGCGCGGAAGTCGTCCTCGCGCTGGGCCAGGTAGAGGTGGGCATAGAAGAGGGTGTGGTACGCCACCTGCCAGGTGGCGTTGCGGTGCCGGGCGCTGTCCCACAACTCGGGCGGGCAGGCGTCCACGGCACGGAGCAGCATGGTCAGGGCGGCGTGGTACTGGCTCCGGAGGGCGTCCCGGATGGCGTCCGTCTGGTGCGGCGCGCGCCCCGTGGTCACGGCCCGATCAGCCCCATCGTGGTCCCGGAGGGGTCGCTGAAGTAGCCGAAGGTCGCCATGCCCGGCATCCCCATCGGGTCACCGAGGCGCTTGCCGCCGCCGGCCTCCACCGCGGCCAGCGACTCCGAGACGTTGGCGACGTAGATGTACGCCACCGCCGGCGCGCCGGAGGAGTGTGACTGCCACACCCCGCCGATGCCGGCGCCGGGGTCGAAGGCCACGAACTGCGGCATGGTGGGCACGGCGCCCCAGCTGAACAGCCCGCCGAAGTATTTCGCGGCGTCCATCCCGTCCGCGGCATACATCTCGAGGGAACAGATGGAACCGACGGGCGGCCGCGGGTTGTCGCCGAATGGCATCGGCATCGGCGGCACCGGTCCGGGTGCGACCGCGGCGGCGAGGCCGTAGAGCGTGCCCGAGGGATCCTTGAACCGGGCGAGCTTCCCGGCCATCGGCACACTCCACGCCGCACGCTCGACCGAACCGCCGGCCGCGACCGCCTGGCCGAGCGCCCCTTCCACGTCCGGCACGGTGATGTACGGCACCACGCCCTGGAAGCCAGCGGGGGTGTTGGCCCGGAGCGATATGGTGGGTCCCGCCGGCGCCGTGCCGACGGTGACTTCCTTGGTGAGCGGGTGCATCCGCCACTGGAAGACCTGTGCGTAGAACGCAGTCGAGGCCTGGAAGTCGTTGGCGGCGAGGGCCACCATGAGGATCGGATGCTGGCCGTTCCCGGCGGGGACCTGCGGCATGGCGCTGCTCATGGGGCACTCCCCGGGATCGGGATGCGGGTGGGTCCGGCCGGCTGGTCTGCTCAAGCTGCCCCGCCGGGAGACCTGGGGCAAGACCGGTGACGCGTCACCGCCCCCCGCGGCCCGCCGTGGGCTCGAACAACAGCACCGCCACGAAGGCGAGCAGCAACAGGCCGAGCAGCAGGGCGAACCATGCTTCCGGGGTGAGGGTCGCGAGCCGGCCTCGGGCCGCCCGGAGCACCGCCAGCGCACGCGCGCGCATGCGGGCCGGGAACGGCGGATTCCGGTCAAGCGGCAGGGCGGCAGGGAGGGACATGACGTCGGCTCCTGGGGTGCGACACCCGCCCGGCCCCGGGTGGGTGTTCTGCCAATCTACGTTCCGCGGCCGCCGGCATCCATGACGGGACGTGCCCTAGCCCCCCGTGCGCCGCCGCGGTAACTCTCAAGCGCGGCCCGTTCCTCCCGCCCTCCGCAAGGACGCGGCATGTACATCCAGGACCTCACCCTCTCGAAGTTCCGCTGCTTCGAGCGGGCCTCGCTCAGCTTCCGCACGCCGACGGGCGAGGCGCTCGACCCGGCGATCCTTCCCAACGTCACGCTGGTCATCGGCGGCAATGGCGCCGGGAAGACCACGATCCTCAAGGGCATCGCCCTCGCGCTGCTGTCGCCGACGCTGCAGGACTCCGGCTTCCGCCCCCGGTTCCTGGTGCGCCGCACCCGCAAGTCCGCCGGCGACGCCACCGCCACCATCCAGGGCCGCGCGGTCTTCCACTGGCAGGACTTCGGCGAGCCGAAGCCGGACGACCTCGCCCGCCCCGCCGACGTGGGCGTGGAGCTGGTGCGCATCGCCGACACCGAGCGGCTCGACTGGAGCATGGCCAAGGGACTGCTCCAGGGGGTGACGCTGCGGGAGGTGGCCCGCGCCGCGGCCGAGCCGGTCAAGCGGCGGCAGCGTTCAGACGGGCTCGCGAGCATCTCGCTCGAGGACCTGGCCGGGCGGATGCAGCGCGAGGTGTTCAGCAACACCTCGCCCGCCTGCTTCCTGGTGGGGTACGGCGCCACCCGGCGGGTGGAGTCCAGCGAGCGGTTCGATCCCGCGGTGCGGGAGAAGTCGCGCTCGCCCCGGTACCAGCGGGTGGCGAGCCTGTTCGAGGACCACGTCTCCCTGACCCCGCTGGCCGCGTGGCTGCCCCGGCTCAACAACCCGGGCCGCGAGAAGCAGGTGAAGCAGCTGCTGACCGCGATGCTGCCCGAGCGCTGCCGCTTCACCGGCGAGCTGCGGGGCGGCGACTACCTCTTCGACCTCGACGGCAGCCGGATGCCGTTCGACGCGCTCTCCGACGGCTTCCGCGCCTACATCGGCTGGATCGCGGACATGCTCTATCACGTCTGCCTCAGCGCCCCGACCGGGGTGAAGCTCGACGCCTATCGCGGCGTGATCCTGGTGGACGAGATCGACCTCCACCTCCACCCCGCCTGGCAGCGGGTGGTGGTGTCGCAGCTTTCGAAGGCCCTGCCGCTGATGCAGTTCGTCCTCACCAGCCACAGCCCCATCGTGGCCGGCTCGGCGGAGCCCTCGAATGTCCGGCTGCTGCGCCAGTCGGAGAAGGACGGCGCGGTGGAGATCGAGGAGTCCGGCGCGCCCCTCTTCGGGCTCAACGCCACCCAGATCCTCGAGAGCCCCTACTTCGGGCTGCCCACCACCCGCGCGCCGATCGCGGTGCAGTCGCTCAAGCGGCTGGCCCGCCGGGCCCAGAGCGGCGACAGCGCCGCCGGTCTCGACTTCCTCAAGGCGCTCGCCGGCGACCGCAGCCGCCTCACCGGTGTGCTGCGCCCCGAACCACCCCCCGCACCGACCCGGCGCGCGGCCCCCCGGAAGAAGCGCGGGCGGGGCAAGTGATCCGGTACCCGATCACCATCACCGAGCTGCGGAAGCGGGTGAAGGCCCGCTCCGCCACCTGGCTCACCAGGGCCGCGCAGCTCACCCAGAAGGCCATCGCCGCCGGCAAGGTGTCCGAGGGCGACGCCATCTGGTCGGATGCCAAGCCGGTGTTCCTCGAGCTGCAGCACAACAAGTGCATCTACTGCGAACGGCTCCTCCCCGGGGAGGAGTGGGGGCTGGTCGAGCACGACGTCGAGCACTTCCGCCCCAAGAACCGGGTCACCGACTGGCCGGCGAAGAAGGACCTCACCTCGCTCGGCCTGCCCCAGTATCCCTTCCCGACCGGTGGCGCGGCGCCGGCAGGCTATGTCGCCCTGGCGTTCGACCTCAGCAACTACGGCGCCGCCTGCAAGACCTGCAATTCGAGCCTCAAGGCCGATCGCTTCCCGATCGCCGGGCCGCGCGCCACCGCACCCTACACCGCGAAGAAGCTCAAGGCCGAGGAGGCGTTCCTCCTGCTGCCGATCGGCAAGGGAGACAGCGATCCGGAGACCCTGATCGGCTTCAACGGCATCCTGCCCTTCCCGCACAACCAGGACGCCGGCACCCGCGCGCACCGGCGTGCCCGGGTCACGATCGACTTCTTCCGGCTGGCGTCGCTGGGGCGGGAATCGGACCTGCTGGAGGACCGGCTGCGGAGCCTCGACGCCTACGCCAGCAAGTGGCAGCTGCGGAAGCTCAAGCCGGGCGCGGCGGGGAAGCATCTCGACACGGAGCTCACCGCGATGACCGACGCCCGCCGGCCCCACGCCAACTGCGTCCGCTCCTACGCCCGACTCTGCAAGGCGAAGCCGGCGGAGGCACAGCAGATGGCGGACCTGTTCGGCACGCTGGTGGAGAAGGGCGTGCGGACGCTGTTCGCCAACACCCCCTGAGGCGGTCAGCCGGCGGGGACGGTAACGGTGGTGTCGTCGTGGACGGCGGGGAGCGCGAAGATCTCCTGGATCGTCGCCGGGGGGAGGTTGGGCGGGCGGTAGGTCGCGTCCGCCCGGACGCGCCGCAGGACCGCCGCCTGCAGCACGGCCCCGGCGGGATTGCGCCGCCCCGGCACCCCGCCGATCCGCGGCCATTTGCGCCGGGTCTTCGAGTCCCAGGTGAGCTTGGGGAAGAACTGCGCCAGCCACCACCAGCCGCGCAGTGACTCGTGCTTGCGGCCAAGCCACGGCTCCGCCGGTATCGGCATCGGGCGGCGGGCGCGCGCCAGCCGGTCGGGATCGGTAAGCAGGCCCTTCGCCGTGGCCTCCGCCAGCAGCCACTCGAATCCCACCCGCCACAATCCGCGCGCATACCCCGGGTCCGCGTCCTGCGACTCGTCCTCGTAGCCGCCGCCGATGTCGGCATGCACCCCGGGGAACCAGCGCTCCACCAGGTCCTGCGCGGGCCGCGCCGCGCCCTCCGCGGGCGGGGTGAGCTGGGTTGGCTGGAAGAGGTTCTGCTGGAAGAACCAGCGCCGCTCGTCGAGCGCGACCGCGTGGCGCACGATCTCGACGCTGGGGTTGCTGCGGGTGAAGGGGAAGGGGCGCGGATCCCAGACCCGGCCGTAGCTCGACACGGTGTCCCAGGCACCGAGGAAGTGCACCGGGAAGTGACGGGTGTGGCGCCCCACGTCCCGGCCGAAATCGTTGCGGAAGGTGCCGATGCGATTCCAGTACCCGCCACCCCCCGGCGCGGCGCCCTCGCCGCGGATCGCGTTGAACAGGCGCAGTGCGTACGGGAGCAGCGGCTCCTGCCCCGGGCGGAGCAGCCCCACCTGATGCAGCAGGCTGGCCAGCACCCGCACGGTGTAGGCACCGCGGCTGAAGCCGAAGAGGAACACCCGGTCGCCCGGCTCCCAGGTGCGCATCAGGAAGGTGTAGGCCTCTTCCACATTCCGGGTGAGGCCCCAGCCGAACGCGAGCCCGCCCAGTTCGGAGATCTTCTTCGCGATCTTCGAGTGCCAGGTCGGCTCCGGCAACGTCCCCACGCCGGGATCGTAGAAGGCCAGTTGCCGCGCGGGGTCCTCCGCGAGCGCCTGGTACAGCCGGAGCACGTTGGTGTTCGCCTCACCCGGCTGGTTGCTGGTGCCATCGCAGCAGACGATCAGATTGCGCGGCATCGCGGGCTACCGGCTGGCCGACGGTGGGAACACGCCCCCGCCAGGCGGCGGGGGCGCGCAGGGGGAGGAGCCGCCGGTAGCGGGCAGGAGCAGGGCGCGCGGCATGGCCTACAATGGCGCGCCTGCCCCCGGGGCGAAAGCCCCTAGTTCACCGTCACCGTTCCCGACATCCCCACGCCGTGCACGGCGCAGTCGTAGGTGTACACGCCGGGGCTGTTGAAGGTGAAGGAGTAGGTCTGGCCGTTCCCCGACTTGATGGCGCTGCTGGTGAAGCTGGGCGACCCGGTGGACTCGACGCTGTGCGACACCGCGCCGGTGCTGGTCCAGGTCCAGGTGACCGTCTGCCCGGTGTTGATGGTGAGACTCGCGGGCGAGAAGAAGTTGTTGCCCACCTGCACACCCACCGGCCCGACCGGCACGGCCTGGCCCGTGGCGGCGAAGACCACCGGCGAGCCCGTCAGCCCCACCGCCGAGCCCTGGGCGCCCTGGGCCCCGATCGTCGGGCCGAGGGTCCAGGTGGCGGAGGCTCCGGTGGCGTCGGTGGTGCCCGAGGTGGGGTTCAACGACCCGCCACCGCTGTTGACCTGCCAGGTGATGGTCACCCCGGCCACCCCGTTCCCGAACTGGTCTCGAGCCTGCACCTTGAGGGGGGTGGTCAGCGCCGCACTGGTGTCGCCGGTCTGGTTGTTCCCGGACACCAGCGCCAGCTGGGTGGCCGCCCCGGCCTGCGCCGTGGCCGTGAAGGTGACCGGCGATCCGCCGGCCCCGGTGACCGATGCCGTGGCCGACCGGCTCCCGGCGGTCTGGGGCAGGGTCCAGGTGGTCTGTGCCTCGCCCTGGGCGTTGGTGGTGCTCGTGGTCGGGTTGACCGCGGCGCCGGTGCCGGCCGCCGCCCAGGTGACGGTCACGCCGGAGTCGGGCGCCCCATCCTTCTGGACCAGCACCCGGATCGGATTGGCGAGCGCCTGGCCGACGGTGCCGCTCTGGGCATCACCGCTGGTGGCCGCCTTGGCCACGGTCACGGTCGGATTGCCCGGGCCATTGCCGCCATCCCCTCCGCCGCCACAGGCGGCAAGGGCGGCAAGCAGGGTGAGGCCGGCGGCGAGTTCCCCGCCTCGCCTCCGGTGGTGCTGTAGCATTTCGATAAGCATGAGGCCTCCCCGGGCCTGAGACGAGGAAAATGGTGCAGACAGCGCCGTCCGGTTCGTCCCTTCCCGGTACGGCACCGCCACGGCCCCCGGGGACGACACCCCCGCGGACCCAGTACGACCTACCCCTGAGGACCCGAGCCATGGTCGCTCGACCGCTCCCCCCACCGACCGGCAGCGTGCTGCGCCGCGTAATGGTCAACGGCATCACCCTGACCGAAGGCCAGCACCCGAACGGGAGCAGCCTGCCCTGGCACGACCACGACGGCCCGACGCTCTGCTTCGTGCTCGAGGGGGCCTTCGCCGAGCTGATGCGCGGCAAAGTGATCGACTGCCGCCCCTCGACCTTCAAGATCACGCCCGCCCGCGAGCGGCACTGGAACCGGTTCGACCTGTGCGACGTGCACGGCCTGCTGGTCGAGATCGACCCGGCGCGTCGCGCGGGGATCGAGCCGTTCGAGCGGGTGCTCTCGGAGGCGCATCACTCGCACGGCAGCCTCGAGTCCCACCTGGCACGGCGGCTCTACGCCGAGTTCCGGGCGAAGGACGCCGCGGCCCCGCTGGCCATTGAGGGCGTGCTGCTGGAGCTGCTCGCGACCGTGGCCCGGAACCGCGAGGCCGCCCGCGGCTCCATCCCCGCCTGGGTGGTACGGGCCCGCACCCTGCTGCAGGACGACCCCGGCGCCCACCACACGCTGGCGGGCATCGCCGCCGCGGTCGGTGTCCACCCGGCCACCCTGGCGCGGGCCTTCCGCCGCGCCTACGGAGTGAGCCTGGGCCAGATGCTCCGCCGCCTGCGGCTCACGCGGGCAGCCGACCAGCTGGCCGGGGGTGAACTCTCGCTGGTGGAGATCGCCACCGCCGCCGGGTTCTTCGACCAGAGTCACTTCACCAACGCCTTCCGGCTGCACTACGGCACCTCGCCCGCCCGCTACCGGCGCCGGCTCCGCCCGGGCCACTGATTACTGCACCACCACCTGCCCCTGCATGAACGGGTGCGGGCGGCAATGGTAGTCGTAGGTCCCGGGGCCGGCCTGCACCGAGAAGACTTCCTTCGGCGACAGCGTGGGCGAGTCCCACGCGCCCGCATCCACCGTGGTGGTGTGGCCCGGCGTCCCCGCCGGCTCGCAGTTCACCCATACCACCCGGGTGGCGGCCGCCACGGTCAGCTGCGCCGGCGTGAAGGCGAATCCCTGGATCACCACGAAGGCCGTGTCCGGCCCGGGCGCCTGCTGCGCCCGGGCACAGCTTACGCTGCCCCCGTTCGGGCCGCTGCTCCGCTCCGAGAAGCAGGCGAGGCTCAACCCCACCGCCATGCCGGCCAGGACCGCGCCAAGGGTCCCGGCCCTCATGGGGCCACCACCGTGATCGTGCCGTGCATGAAGGGGTGCGGGGTGCAGCTGTAGCTGATGCTGCCCGGCGTCCCCAGCCGGAGCTGCCAGCTGGCGCCTGGCTCGAACAATCCCGAATCGAAGCTGCCGTCGGTCGCCACCACCGTGTGCGCCACCTGGTCGTCGTTCACCCAGATGATCGTGGTGCCCGCCGGCACCGTGAGGTCGCCGGTGCCGAAGGCGAGGTTCCGGATGTGGATCACCACGGTGCCGCTGTCACTGACGGCCGCCCGCCCGGTGCCTCGGGGCGCCGGGCCGCCGCCGAAGTAGCGCCGCAGCGTGATCGGGATGGAGAAGCCGAAGCCATACAGCGTGCGGCCGGTCCCGCGCGAGGCCGCCTCGAGGCCGGTGCCCGCGCTGTTGCTCGCGTGAAGCGACAGCGAGTGTGGCGTGTGCGGGATGCCCACGGCGAGCCCCGCGCTCCAGGCCACCTTCTCTCCGGGGGCACGGTGCGTCAGCGAGGCGAGGTCGCCGGTGAGCGCGACCCAGCGGCCCAGCCGGAGGGCCACGCCCCCGGCCACCACGGCATCTGCCTTGCCACCATCCGGGTCGTCCAGCACGCGCCCGGCCGCGAGCAGCCGGAGCGGGCCCGCCCGCCGTGCCAGGGAGAGCTCACCGACGAATCCCCGCACGGCAAGGTTGTACCCGGCCTCGAGCCCCAGGTCGAACGGCGCGCCCGCCTCCTGCCGCACCGGCGCCAGCCGGCCGAAGAACTCCCATTCATTGGGATACCGCGGGACCAGGACGGAGTTGGTGGTATAGAAGGCGCCGATTGTCAGGTGCCCCGGCAGCCCGGCCCCGATCGTGAAGGACGGGAAGCTCGTCACCTTCCGCTCCGGCGCGGGGCTCGCCTGGAAGCGGTGCACCAGCTCGAACTGGACGGTCCCCGCCGGCGCGACCCAGCCGCCGGAGAGGTTCGGGGACCGCTCGAGGGCAGACTGCGCCGCGAGGGGGGAGGAGGTGAGCGCCAATGCGGCACTCGCGATGACGGGCGTGAGCCAGCCCGGCACTGGGGCCACGGGCAATTCCCGGGGGTGAGGGGACCGTCCAGCAGTTCCCCCAAGCTGCGGTCCGCCCCGGAAAGGGTCTTGGATAGGGGACACCGGGTTGGAAATTCGTGACCTGGCCCGTCAGGTCACGCGTCTTCACCCTCGTCGTTGCCGATCCAGTCGTACCGCTGCTCCCGGCCCTGGAGGCGCCAGTGCGTCGGGTGGGTGGTCCGGGTCCAGTCGAGCGGCTCGCCGAGCGGCTGGGCGGCCGCCGCCACCGCCAGCGCCCGCGCCACGTCCCGCCGCTGCTCCGCGCCGAGCGCCTGCACCGCGATCGACACCCAGAGCATTGTGCCGCTTCGCGCCGCGAGGTCGAGCCACTGCCGGTTGAGCGCCCAGGGCTCGTCGAGGGTGACCCCCACGCAGTCGGGGTCGGCGGCATAGAAGGCACCATGCTGCACCCCGCGGAACGCCAGCGAGTTGACGCCCATCTTCCGGGTCCGCGGCCACTCGGAGCCGCTGGTGTCGTCCCCGATGCGGCACAGCGCGAAGCGCCCCGCCGAGAGATGGGTGACGGTGTTGCAGCCGAGGACCAGGCTGCGCCCGGCGCCCTCCGCGATGCGCCGGTACAGCTCGTCAATGACCTCGGCGGTGGTCCGCGTCGGGCCCTCGGCAAAGCGCCAGCCGTCGGTCGTCAGCGCCGAGCCCATCTGGAAGCCCCACCGGCCGAAGATGTCCCAGGTGGAGTAGTCGTGCTTGATCAGCTCGTAGCCCCACCCCGCCACCCGTGCCATGTCCGCCGCCACCCGCTCGGCCACCTCGGGCACGGTGGGATCGAGCGTGCCGCGCGCGCGGGAGAGCCGCCACCCGTCGGGCGCGTCCTTCGGGGCCTCCAGCGGGCGGATCCAGATGCCGGGCCGCGCCCCGGCGCGCCGGATGTCGGCGGCGAGCAGCGCCATGTCGGGGAACTTCTCGTTGCCGCGGTCCCAGGTGCCGGCCCCGGCCTCGTCCGCCCCGCGGCCCGGTTGCCAGCCGTCGTCAATCACCATGAAGGGCCGGTTGTCGACCGCGGGGGAGAGCTCCACGATCCGCGCGGCATCATCCCGCACCGAGTCCGCGCTGTTCTTCCCGTAGGCCCAGTACCAGTCGTTGGCGCCGTACACGGGAAAGGCGGGAAGCACCGGCGCGGGACAGAGGTCGCGGCAGAAGGCGCGGAGCGCCGCGTGGGCCGACTCGCCTTCGCGGCCCGTGCGGCAGGTGACCGCGCAGGCGTCGAGGCGCCGCGCACCCAGCCGGACCCCGGTGCCGCCGCTCCGCGCATCGACATGCAGGACCAGCCCGCGCGCATCCAGCTGCCACCAGCAGAAGGCGCCGGCGCCGGTGCGCACGCCATAGGCATGGGTACGGGCGCCGTCGGTGACCGCGAGGTACCAGGGGAACACCCGGTCGGGGGAGAGCCCGCACCACGCCAGGTCGCCATAGCCCCGCTCCCATGCGTCTCCCATGACCCGCACGGTGTCGCGGACCGGCCCCCACCAGCGCAGGCGCAGGCGGATCACCGCGGCGTCCGGAGCCTCCAGGGCGACCGCCAGCGCATCCCCCCGGGGGATGGTGCTGACGGCGACACCTTCCGCCGACCAGCGGCCCTCACCGTCGGGGCGCAGGCGGAGGTTGCCCGCCTCGGTCCGCACCAGGACGTTGTCAGGCACGCGGGTGACGTTGATGATGTCGGCGGGAGGCCCGGGAAGCGCCGCGGGTGCGGTGAGCGGGAGGCTCAGGCCCGCGACCGAGGCTGCGGACTGCTGGAGGAAATCGCGCCGGGAGGAAGTCACGGTACGGTCCGGAGTGAGGGGGACGAGGTCCACCCCGGAGAATCTGGGCGCTGTTCAGCCGGAGGCAAGCGTGTGCTCAGCCCCACTCCGGCCCGATGCGGGGCCACACCTCGCGCAGCGGGTGGCGGAGTCCCCGCATCAGGAACACGCACACGCGGCGTTCCTCGGGCACGCTCCGCGGGTCCCCGATCACCTTCACGACCCGCACCTCGGTCCACAGCTGCTCGAGGTCATCCTGGTCGTCGGCAGGGCCGAGGGCGATGCCCACCTCGCCGGAGTTCTCGCCCCAGCCCCAGGCGTGGAAGTCGCCCGCGGTGGAGATCGGGTAGGGATACCCGAAGCGGGGCCGGTACATCGCGAGGGCACCGGTCTCGCCATAGTTGGAGGCGCCGACCACCAGTCGCGCGCGGTCCTCGGGCGGGAGCGAGTCGGCCACCTGGGCCACCGCCTCCGCCATCGCCCGCCAGCCGAGCATGTCGGCGTAGTCCTGGGGCAGCGCGAGGACTTCGCCCCAGTTGGTGGTGACCGCGGCGCTGATGCCCATCCGCCGGGCATAACGCGCCATCGCCTCGGGCCCGATCAGCGGGATCCCGATCGGCAGCAGCAGCGCCCCGCCAACGAGCATGAAGCCGACGGACGCCCAGGCCACCGCCGGGCGCGCCAGCCGCTCGATCCCGAGCGCCCCGGTGACCAGGAGCATCAGGTAGCCGGGCGCGGCGTAGTAGGACTTGCCATGGAGCACCAGCATCAGGCCCACCAGCGCAGCGCCGAACGCCAGCGCGGTGCGTGCCGCCGGCCCGCCCCGCCACGCCGCGAGGATGCCCGCCAGCACCAGGGCAGAGGCGGCCCCGAGCATGAGCGGCTGCTCCGACAGGAACTCGGCCGCGGTCACCCGCTCCAGTTGCGACGCGCCGAGGGCGCGCATCTGGGCCAGGAAGGGCCACTGGTGGACGACCTGCCCGGTGACACTCGGCAGCGCCAAGGCCAGCGCGACCAGCGCGCCCATCCAGGGCCACCGGGTGGCGAGCTGACGCCGGAGCACCGGCACCAGCAGGACCGGCACGAGGAGCGAGGCGCCGTAGAAGGCCGCCGAGAACTTGGTGAGCGCACCCAGCCCGAGCCCCGCGCCCGCCAGCAGCCACCAGCGCGGCTGGTCCTCGTGCGCCGCGAGCAGCACCCCGGCGAGCGCCACCACGCACCACAGCTGGTCGAAGATCACCGGATGCATCAGCACCGTCGGGCGTACCAGCACCGGGCCGGCCAGGCTGCCGATGCACAACAGGGCCGCACTCCACCCGCCGCCCCCCAGCCGGCGTGCCAGCCAGAGCATCACGCCGAGCATGGTGGCCCCGGCGAGCGCGGCGGGCACCCGCGCCGCCCAGACGGCGTCGCCGAAGACCAGCTTGCTGACGTGGGCCACGCCGGGCAGGAGGGGCGGGAACTGCATCCGGAACAGGTCGAAGTGATCGCCCATCGCGAAGTAGAGGAACTCGTCGCGATGGAACTCCCAGGCGCGGCTGACGAGCAGGAGGGGCAGGGCGGCGCGCACGACCACCAGCGCGGCGAGGAGGGTGTTCGGGATGCCGCGCGGTCGGGAGGCCATGGGGGAGTGTACGCAGCGGAATTGCGGGTGGATTCAGGGACGAGGGGAACATGGCCCCGGCCGCCGCTCCCCGCCACATTGCATGCCCATGCCGCCCCCTGCCCCCGGCGCCGCTCCACCCGCCCCGCGGATTCCGCGCTGGCTGCCCCTGACGCTGTTGCTCCTGGCGGTGGCGGCCATCCTCATTGTGGGCGGCCCCACCGTGGCCATGTTCGCGGCGCGGCTGCGGGACCTGGCGGGCGGGCCGGACGGCCACCCGTCGCTGCTGGTATACGCGCTCGCGGCGCTCTTCACCTTCCTGACGGTGCTCCTGCCCCTCCCTGCCGAGGCGGCGGCGCTGCTCAACGGCACCCTGTTCCCGCCGTGGACCGCGTTCGCGCTCACCTGGGTCGCGGCGATGGCCGGCGCCGCCACCTCGTACGAGTGCGGGCTCCGGCTGGGACACCGGCCGGCGGAGCGGCTCTTCGGCGCGGCGCGGCTGGCGCGGGTGCAGGGACTGATCGAGCGCGCCGGCTGGCCGACGCTGCTCGCGCTCCGGCTCTCGCCGGTGATGGCGTTCACCGCGATCAACTGGGCCAGCGGAATCCTGGCGCTCTCCCGCCCGGTGTTCTACTGGACGGTGGCGGCGGGGCTGGTGCCGGGCACGTTCGTCTTCACCATGGCGCCGGGGCTGCTGCTTGACCGGAGCGCCACGACCGGCCTGTTGCTCGCGGCCGGCGCGGTGATGCTGCTGCTGTTCGGGCTGAGCTGGTGGCGGCTCCGGCCGCGGGCCTGAGCCCGCCGCCTACTCGTAGCGCAACGCCTGGATCGGGTCGAGCGCCGCCGCCTTGCGCGCCGGCACCCAGCCGAAGAACACGCCGACCGCCGCCGAGAACCCCACCGCCAGCAGGGCGGCGCCGCCGGACATCGCGGTCGCCCAGCCGGTGAGCCGCCCCAGCAGGGCGGCGCTCCCCATTCCCACCAGCAGGCCGGCCAGCCCGCCCAGCAGGCTGAGCACCAGGCTCTCGACAAGGAATTGCAGCCGCACGTCGGCGCCCCGGGCGCCGAGCGCCCGGCGCAGCCCGATCTCCCGGGTCCGCTCGGTCACCGACACCAGCATGATGTTCATGATCCCGATCCCGCCGACCACGAGCGAGATCGAGGCGATCGCCGCCAGCAGCGCGGTGAGCACCTCGGTGGTGCTCGTCGCGGTGGTGGCGATGGCGGTCTGGTCCCGCACGGTGAAGTCATCCGGCTGGTTGCCGGCCAGCCCGTGCGACTCGCGCATGATGTCGCGGATTTCCTGCTGCGCCGCGGCGACCTGATCCTGGTCGGCAGCACCGGCCAGGATCTGCCCCAGGAAGCTGAAGCCGTAGAGCCGCGTCTGCGCGGTGGTGTAGGGCATCAGCACCACGTCGTCCTGGTCGGTGCCGTTGGCGCTCTGCCCCTTGGCCGCCAGCACGCCCACGACCGTGAACGGCGTCCGACCCAGCCGGACCTGCGCCCCGACGGCGTCCTCGTCGGGGAAGAGGTTGCGGGCCACCGTCGCCCCGAGCAGCACCACCGACCGCCGCGCCCGGACGTCGTCCTCGGTGAAGAGGTCGCCCGAGGCCACCGCCCAGTTCCGGATGGCGAAGAAGTCGGGATCCACCCCGTTGAGCTCGGTGCGCCAGTTGCCGCCCGGCGCCACCACCTGCGTGGGCCGCATCACCACCGGCGAGATGCCGGAGAGCAGCGTCGCCTCGCGGCGCAGCTTGTCCGCATCCTCGACGCTGAGCCGGTTGAAGCTCCCGGCCCCCTGGCTGGCTCCGCCCTGCGCGGTGGTCCCGGGAGTGATGACGATCATGTTGGTGCCGAGGCTCGCGATCTGCGCCTCGATCCGCTGCTGGGCGCCGCGGCCCACCGCCACCATGACGATCACCGAGGCCACCCCGATCACCAGGCCAAGCATGGTGAGGGCGGTGCGGAGCCGGTTGGCGGCGATGCTGCCGAGCGCCTCCTGCGCCAGGAAATCGTATCGCATGCGGCGTCCTCAGAAGGCGGTGGGCGGGCCCGGCGGGCGGTTGCCCTGCTGGGTGGTGCCGAACGGCGAGCTCGAGGTTGTGGCCGCCGCACCGGTGGTCCCGGTGGCAGCCCCGAGGATGACCTGCATCCCCTCGCGCAGCCCCTCGCCCGACACCACCGTCCGCCGTCCGTCGCTGATCCCGACGGCAATCGGCACCGCCGACGGATGACCGTCCTGGCCCAGCACCCACAGCTCGCGCGTCGTGGCATCCGCGCGCGGCGCGGGGGCACCGGCGGGACGGAACCGCAGGGCCGCATTGGGGACCGTCAGCGCGCCCGGCGCGCTGTCGGTGACGAACTCGGTCGTGGCCGTCATGCCCGGCAGCAGCCGGCCATCCGGGTTCCGCACGTCCACCACCGCCACGTAGCTCACCACATTGTTGACGGTCGAGTCCTTGAGCCTGAGCTGGCGCACCACGCCGCGAAACGCCTCCTCCGGCCAGGCCTGGACGGTGAACCGCACCGCCTGCCCCGGATGCACCTTGCCCACGTCGCTCTCGTCCACGGTCGCGAGGATCTGCATCGCCGAGAGGTCGTTGGCGATGAGGAACAGCTGCGGCGCCTGGAGGCTCGCCGCCACGGTCTGGCCCACGTCCACGCTGCGCTCGATCACCACGCCATCAATGGGCGACGTGATATCGGTGTAGCCGAGGTTCCGCCGTGCCCGCTCCAGCGCCACCTTCGCGGACGTCAGGTTGGCCTTCGCCACGTCGAGCGCCGCCCGGGCCGCCTCGGCGTCCGCGGCAGTGGCAAACCGGTTCTGGAACAGGGTGTCGGTCCGGTCGTTGGTCAGCTGGGCGGCCTTCAGCTCCGCCTCGGCCCGGGCCATCCCAGCCTCCGCCTCCTGCACCGCCTGCTCACTGAGGGTCGGGTCAATCCGCGCCAGCAGCTGGCCCTTCTTCACCCGGTCATTGTAGTCCACATGGATTTCAGAGACCTGACCCGACACCTGGGTACCGACTTCCACCGTCCGGAGAGCACTGAGCGCACCGGTCGCCGAGACCGTCGAACGGAGATCCTCCCGGGTGACGGCGCCGATCCGGAAACCGGCCTCGGCCGGGGTGTCGCTTCGGCGGAGAGACCATCCCCCGAACACCAGGACGCCCACCCCACCGGCCCACAGCAGCAACTTTCCTGTCTTCATCACAAGCCAACCCCCGGATACGGCCACGACAGCATGAAGGCGATCGGGAAACCCGGGGCCGGGCCCTGGGGCCCCGGACTCTCGCCTTCACTACATCCGGGAGCTGCGTTTCGTTGGGAGGAAGGGTGCGGAAGGACTAACCGAGGCGCCTGCGATAGACGTGCTGGGTCTTTACCCGCTCGTAGCCGAGGCCCAGGTAGAAGGGATGCGACTCCGCCCGGGGCACGGCACTCCGGACCGTGACATCCCGGTGCCCCCGCCCTGCCGCCCAGGCCTCCACCGCGGCGACCAGGCGGCGCCCGACGCCCCCGCGACGGGCACGCGCGCCGACGACCAGGCCGAGAATGGTGCAGCGGAATCCCGTCTCGAGCACCTCCTGCTCCGCGGCGTGGATCCAGCCCACCGGCGTGCCGGCATCATCCTCCGCGAGCAGCACCAGGTGAGCCCCCTGGGGAAGGATGCGGGTGAGGCGCGCCGCCATCTCCGACGCGGACGCAGCGTAGCCCAGCTCACCGCTCAGCTCCGCCAGGGCAGCGGCGTCGGTGTCGCGGGCGGGGCGGATCGTCATGAGGACACCTGTCAGTAGGGAAGCGCGGCGGCGAAAGCGTTGACCAGGCAATCCGCGAGCCCGCGGGCGCAGGCCCCGTCGGGGTCGCGATCGGGGTCGAGGATCGTAACCTCCATGCCCACGCAGCGTGGCGACCGGAGCAGCCAGCCCAGCAGCTGTGCCAGTACGGCAAACGAGATCCCGTCGGGCTCAGGAGAGTCCACTGCGGGCATCTCGGCCCCGTCCACCACGTCGGCGTCGAGGTGAATCCAGAACCCCTCGGTGTGCCGTGTCACGGTCCGGGCGATCTGCCCCGCCACCTGCTCCGGAGTCGCCGCCGAGACCTCGGCGCTGGTGGTGACGGTGATGCCATCGGCGCGGAGTTCGTGCAGCGCCGGATCGCCGGGGCGGATGCCGGCGACGTGGATGTCGCCCGAACGGAAATACGGCCCTCGCCCTTCGAGGTCCACCAGTCGCGGGTCGCCACGCCGCGTCATGATGGCCAGGTCTTCCCCTGCAGCGGCCACCAGCGGGGGAAAGTTCTCCTGGTGCCGGAAGTCGCTGTGTGCGTCGAGGAACACCAGGCCGTAGCGGCCCCGGCGATGGAGGGCGACCGCGTTGCCGATCAGGATACTGCAGTCGCCGCCGAGCACGATCGGAAACCGGTGCTCCGCGAGCAGCATGCCCACCCGGTCCGCCAGGCGCAGTGAATAGCCGGCGATCCCCGCGGCGTTGCGGCTGCCGTCACCCGGCTGCCACCGTGCGTCATACGCTGGTGGCACCACCGCCCCGCCCTCGTGGGCGCCCAGGCGCTCCAGCAGGCGCAGGTCCCGCAGCGCCCAGGGCAGCTTGTAGCAACCGGGCATGACCCCCTCCACCAGCGGCCGGAGACCGAGATTGGAGGGGGCATCGAGCAGCACGAGGCCGCGGGGGTCGGTCATGTCGGAGGTCCGTGGTGGTACGACGTGCCTAGCGCACGGTGGTCATCGCGGGGGTGCCCGTGCCCGGCTCCTCCTTGCGCCCCCGGCTCAGGAGGAAGGCGGAGACGAAGACGAACAGCAGCCCCACCGGCAGCGGCTCCAGGAAGGTGATGGCGATGTTGAACAGCGGGTTCTGGTAGCTCTCCTTGAACTGGGCCATCTGCTGCGCCTGCGCAGCCAGGGCCGCATCGGTGGCGCCCGAGGCCCTCGCCTTCTCCAGCACGTGCGCGGCGTACACATCCATGAAGTCCGGCGCGAACTTGAAGTAGATGATCTCCCAGCTGGCCACGTAGCAGGCGCTGGCGATCACCATGATCAGCAGTCCGACCCAGGCCGCCTTCCCGAAGCCGACCTTCCCCCCGGCCACGGTGTCCCGGTAGGACCGGACCCCGAAGTACACCATCATGAAGGCCAGCACCATGCTGGTGTAGCCGACGACGGCGCCGTAATCGAGGTTGATGTGGCCGAACAGCGTGGTGGTGGCGAACAGCACCGCCGACAGCATCGCACCGGCCACCAGGCCGAACTTGAGCACGATCTTCCGCATACAGGCTCCCGAGGGGTTGAGTGGAGGCGCCAGTCTAGCGGTCCACCGCCCGCCGCGCGTCACCCGAAGTGATGATTCTGCCGGCAATCACCTGAAAGTTGGAGGCCGGAGGCCCCGAGGGCCATTGGACCGGGGCCCGGCTTCGGGGTATACTCGGCCGTCTGTCCCGCCCGAGCGCCTCTCCGCCGCCCCCGACCGGAGGACCGATGCCGCGCCGTCCCCTCCTGCTGATGTCATCCGTCCTGGCCCTGGTCGCCTGCCGCGCCGCCACCCCGGGCCCGCCGGACTTCTCGGCGGTGAGCCGGGTGAACACGGGCACCCCGCGCGCGGTGATGCTCACGGCCTACAGCACCACCCTCCGCGCCAACGGGGCCGACACCACCGGACTCCGGCTGGCCGTGACCGACAGCCTGGGGCGGGAGATCACCTCCGCGACCGACTCGATCCGGCTCTACGTCACCGGCGACGGCGCCATCCTCTCGCCGGATGGCCAGGTGCTCCCCTTCGTGGACGATACCGGCGGCACGCGCTACGTGCCGGCGGCGCTGGCCGGTGGGGTGCGGCACCTGCTGTTCCGCGCCGGGACCACGCCGGACCGGGTGAAGGTGGACGCGCGGGCCGACTCGATGTTTCCCGGCGGGCACGAGATCCACACCATCCCGGCTGACGTCGAGCTGCGCACACCCACCGCGGAGCAGGTGCCGGCCACCACCCGGCCCATCGACCGGATGATCGGCGCGGACATCTCCTGGCTGCCGGAAATCGAAGCGCACGCGGGCCGCTTCTTCCGTGACCTCCCGGCCATCAGGGAAGGGGGGCAGCCGGTGGACGTGATCGCGCTGCTCAAGCGGCACGGGTTCAACTACATCCGGCTGCGGATCTTCGTGAATCCGGCCAATCCCAAGGGCTACTCGCCGGTGCTCGGGTTCTGCGGGCTCGACTCCACCCTCAGCATGGCCCGCCGGGTGAAGGCCGCCGGCCTCAAGCTGCTGCTCGACTTCCACTACAGCGACTACTGGGCCGACCCCCAGCAGCAGAACAAGCCACTCGCCTGGGCGAAGCTCCCCTACCCCGCGCTGCAGGACACGGTCCGCAGCTACACCGCCGCGGTGCTCCATGCGCTGGAGCGCCAGGGAACGCTGCCGGACATGGTACAGGTGGGGAACGAGATCAACCATGGGCTGCTCTGGCCCGAGGGGCACATCGGCAACCTGGACCAGCTGGCCGGCCTGCTGCGCGCCGGGGTGGATGGGGTGCGGGCGGTAAGCCCGGACATGCCGGTGATGCTGCACCTGGCGCTGGGCGGGCAGAACCAGGAGGCGCGCTTCTGGCTGGACAACATGCTGGCGCGCGGGGTCCGGTTCGACATCCTCGGCCTCTCCTACTATCCCCGCTGGCACGGCACGCTGGAGGACCTCTCCGCCAACCTGCACGACCTCGTCGCCCGCTACCACAAGCCGGTGAACGTGGTGGAGTACTCCGACTTCAAGCGGCCGGTGCACGACATCGTCTTCGGCCTGCCCGACTCCGCGGGCAGGGGCGCGGCGATCTGGGAGCCGATCGGCTGGCGCAGCGGGTTGTTCGACCGGGAAGGCAACATGACGCCGCTGATGACGACCTACGATTCGCTCGCCACCGAGTACCTCGGGCGCCGCGCGCCCTAGGGGATCAGCCGCAGCGACTTGCCCAGCTGCACCGCCTGGGTGCGGCGCCGGGCGCCGAGCTTGTCGAACACCCGGCTGGAGTGGGTCTTCACGGTGTTCTCGCTCACCCCGATCCGGCTCGCGATCTCCCGGTTGCTGAGCCCGTCGGCGATGAGCTGGAGGATCTCGAGCTCCCGCGGGGTGAGCCCGAGCGATTCCACCTTCTGCTGGTCGCGGGTGAAGTCCGCCAGGGCGGGCACCGGCACCTCGCGCACCACCACCGTTTCCTTCACCGTGACCTTCGGCCGGGTCAGCCGGAGCCCGAGCCAGATGCCGAGGCCCGCGAAGATCGCGGCCACCAACCCGCCGTAGATCTCCAGCGAGTAGTCCACCACCAGCCACTGGTACTCGATGTACTTGAGGCAGGCGATCAGCAGCCCGGCCACGATGCCGTAGAGCAGGATGTGCTTCCGCATCAGCGGGGCGGGCGCGTCGGCGGGATGGGGCGTGAGGCGTGCGGCATCACCCGGGAAGGTGGAGCCCCTCGCGCAGGCGGGCAAGGCCGCTGCCTGAGGGTCAGGCGTCGCCCGGTGGCTCCGCAAAGTCGGCGCCGTGCGCCTCCACGAAATCCATCAGCCGCGCGTAGAATCCGGGACAGGCCGCGAGGTAGGCCGTATCCGCGGCCTCGCAGGCCGCGGACCAGCCCTCGGTGTCTCCGGACTCGGCCTCACCCATGCAGCGGTTCCGCTCATCCCGGTCGGCGGGGAACCGCCCGCCGGGGAAGTAGCGCTCCACCTGCGCGAGCCCCGCCAGCACATCCGCCGCCCCGATCTCACGCAGGTACCCACGACATTCCTCGGCCAGGTCGCCGGAGGAGTTGGAGAGGAACTGCTCCACGCCCCCGTTCAGCATCTCGCTGTCGAGAATGAACGAGAGGACGTACAGGAGCTGCATCCGGTGCGGCAGGCGGCGGAACCCTGCCTCGTCCCGGAACAGCGTCGCGATCCGGCTGGTGATCGCACTGAGCGCATTCGCGTCGGGCGTATTGTGGGCCAGGGCGCCCGGCGGCGGCGGCTGGTGGCGCCTGGCGACGGCCTCCTCGTAACTCGGAATCCGGAGGTACGGGGTCCGGCCCTCCCGCAGCGCCGTCAGGAAGTCCGGCAGCGGCGGCAGGGGCACCCGGAGCCACCGCGCCGCCCGGGAGTAGATCAGGGCGAAATCATCCGGCTCGGTCGTGGTACGCTGGTGGAGCAGCACCTCGCGCAGGTCCGCCCGCCACAATTCGTCGTCCGACAGCGTGGCCCGCCATGCGATCCGGAACTCCCGGAGCCGGTCGAGCAGGTCGAACGCCTCCTGCAGCGTGCGAACGGTGCTCAGGCTCCCTGCCGCAGGCGCCCGGCGGACGTGCTCGGCGACGAGTTCCCCCAGCGACACGTCCGCGTCGAGCACCACCGAGTCGCCGCCGGGCGGTTTCGCCAGGGTGAGCCGGGAGCCACCGCGGCCCGTGGCGCAGTAGCCCTGCCCCGGGACCTCGCTGAACAGGTACACGATCAGGCGCTCCCCCGATCGGCTGGAGGCGATGCCGGTCCAGCCGCAGGTCGTGCCATCCCGGTGACGGAACCACCGGGAATAGGCCGGCGGCTTGCCCTCCACCTGCTGACCCACATCACCAAGTATCTCGAATCCGAGCGGGTCCAGCTCCGCCATCACCCGGTCGAAGGTGGGGCGGACCGCCGCCAGCCCGGGGGCATCCGGCGCCACCGGCACCGAGGGCACCGATATCTCCAGGCCGCGTCGTAACCCCTCCACCGCGGTTCGCAGCGGGGTGAGTTCGTGTTCGAGCAATGGGTCGGTGGAGGGATCCCAGGTCATTGGTTGCTCCCGTCAGGCAGGTTTTCCTGGATGAACCGCGGGCTCAGGTGCACGTCGAGCTGCACCAGCGGGCCCTCCCCGGTGTTCTTGAACGAGTGCACCTCCCCCGCCTTGATCACCAGGATGTCGCCGGCACCGGCCTCGAAGGTCACGCCGTTCACGGTCCAGGTACCGTGCCCCTCACGGATGAACTGGATCTCGTCGTACGGGTGGCGGTGGGGGCCGGGGCCCTTGCCGGGCCCGCCATTATAGAGGAAGACGGAGACGCCGGTCCCGCCCTGGTCCGCGCCGACGAACTGGTGGGAACTGCCGACGAACGGAAGCTGGTCCTGCCGGGTACGGTGCATGGCGCGCAGTCTCCCTGCATGCGTGATAGGCTGGCGGCCGGTGGTGGCCACGCACCAATCTGGGGTGGTTCGGGGCCTGCCGCCCGGTCCAATTGCCATCGGCGGACTGGACCACTCGCCTGCCGGGGGGCGGCTCCAGCGAAGCCTAGAAGAAGAGGCTGACCGCCCCGTACCCCAGCAGCGGTAGTGTCCCGTACTCCGACCCGGGCAGCAGTCCGCGCTGCTCACGCCCGGTGGCGGCGAACAGCCCTGCACGCGCCGTCATGGACCCGGTCACCGAAACCGAGACCGCCGGCGCGAGCAGTGCACTGTGGTCGGCCAGATTCCACAGTGTGAGCCACTCCAACGAGACCAGCGGGTGCACCTGCCAGGTCACCTGCCCCATCGCCTCGTCCCGACCGTAGACCTGCAACTCCCCCCGTGCCGCCTCGCGGGAGGCGACCGTCGCCGGAAGCGTCACCGCATCGGCGGCGCCAAGTCCGTCGTGCTGGTACTCCACCACGACGTAGAGGTCCCGTCCGAGGACGGGGAAGCGGCGGTCCGCACCGACCGAGGCCCGGAGGACCGCCGTGCCGCCGCGGCGCCGGAGTTCCGCCTCGCCCCGGAGCGCCGCGCCCGCCAGAGTGCGTGTCACGCCGACGGCGCCGGCGGCCGCATCGTCGAGCGTGCCACCCCAGGCCGCGAGATCCCAGCCGTGCAGCGTGGTCCGGCCCCGGGCCAGCAGCGTGTGATCGGTCCCCCCGGGGACGTCGGCCAGGCGGCCGACAACCTCGAGCTCGGTGAAGGGCCCCACGTACCACTGGACCCGCGCTGCGTCCACGCCGGTGCGGAACTCCCGGAACGGGTCCGACGGATTGAAGGGCACGAAGGGATCGGCCGGGGAGAGGAACAGGGTCGTGGCCCAGGAGATCGCCTGCCGGCCGACGGTGAGTGCCACCGGTCCCCGGGTCCACGCCAGACTGAGGCGGTCCATCCGGTGGCGCCAGTTGCCACGGTCCCACCGGTGGAGTGTGCCATCGAGCGGGAGCCAATCCCCCAGGGCGGACACCGCCGGGAGCGCGCCGAACGCCGCGGCACCCGCCCGGCTCTGCCACTGGAGGAACTGCTCGTAGGCCAGGTCGAGGTGAAGCGGCCCGTCGGAGGCACCCAGCATCAGCCGAAGCCGGGCCGCCTCGGTGAGGCCGCTCCGGGCAAACCCGTTCGCGACGTTGCCGAGCAGCACGTCCTGCGCGTAGCCGGCGGGCTCCAGTTGCTGGGCGCGCACTGCCGCGGGCCCCGCCGCGGCCAGCGCCGCTGCGACCGCAACCCATCCCCGCGGGCGCACTCAGCCCTTCCGGTCGTCGCGATCGATCCGGCCGTCCACCAGCATGATGAGCCGCCGGGCCCGCTCCATGACCCGGGGGTCGTGGGTGGAGAAGACGAAGGTGGTGCCCACTTCGCGGTTGAGCGCCTGCATGACGTCGAGCAGCGCCTCGCCGGTGGCGGAGTCGAGGTTGGCGGTCGGCTCGTCCGCCAGGACCAGCGCGGGCCGGCCGACGACCGCCCGTGCCACCGCCACCCGCTGCTGCTGCCCACCGGAGAGCCGCGACGGGCGCCGATCCTCCAGTCCCGCCATGCCGATGCGATCGAACACCTCCCGCACCCGCCGCCGCCGCTCCTCCGCAGGCACGCCGCGCAGGAGCAGCGGGAACTCGGCGTTCTCCTCCGCGGAGAGCACCGGGAGCAGATTGTAGGCCTGGAAGACGAATCCCACCCGCTCCAGGCGGAGCCGGGCAAGGGCCCGTGCACTGAGCGACTCCAGGGGCTGCCCGGCGACCGCCACCGTGCCACGGGTCGCCGGCGTGAGGCCACCGATCAGGTTCAGCAGCGTGGTCTTTCCCGAGCCCGACGGCCCGGCGAGCGCCACGAAGTCACCGGGGGCGATGCTCAGGGTCACTCCGCGCACGGCCTGCACCGGCTCCGGTTCCTGGGGATAGACCTTCCACACCTCCTCGGTGCGGACGGCGGGGACCTGCGTGTCGGTCGCGATCATGGGTCGGCCTGCATGGCGGTGGCGACGTCGAGCCGCGACGCCTGCCACATCGGATAGAGGGAGGAAAACACGCCGAGCGCCAGGACCACGACCAGCCCCTGGGCGGCCCGGGCGGCGTGGGCCACCGGGTGGACGATCGGGCTGACGATGGCGCCGGAGACGGACAGCTGGGTGCCGAGCACGCCGGAGAGGTCGATGCCGGTACGGCCGAGCCAGGCGGTCAGGCCCAGCCCGGCCCCGAGGCCCACCGCCCCGCTGAGGCACGCCAGCAATACCCCCTCGGCCAGGACGACCGCGGAGACGCCACCGGCGGTGAGACCCATCGCACGGAGCAGCCCGAACTCACGGCCACGGTGCAGCACCGAGACGAGGAGCGCCTCCAGCACCGCGAGCGCCACCAGCATGAGCAACACCGCGTTGAAGAGGTAGTTGCCGGCATCGTCCAGCCGCACCGCTGCGTCCAGCTCGGGACTGGTCTCGCGCCAGGTGTAGACCGCGGTGCCGGAGGGGAGCGCCGGGGCCAGGGCCGCGGCCACCGTCGGCACCGCGGCGGCATCGTGGAGGAGGATCGCGTACGAGGTCGCCGCCGCCCCGGTGTGGAGCCAGGCCTCGGCGGTCCCCAGCGGAAGGTCCACTACGCCCTCGTCCACCTCGCGGATGCCGGTGCGGAAGATGCCGGTCACCCGGACCAGCTGCTCCTGCACCCCGCTGTCCCCCTGCGCGGTGAGCACGAAGCGCGAACCGACCTTCAGCGCCAGCCGATCCGCGAGCCCCTGCCCCAGCACCGCCGCGATCCGGTCGTCGGGCTCGAGGAACCGCCCCGCCACCATCCGGCCGGGAAAGAGGGAGAATGGCGCCTCACGCGCCGGCTCCACGCCGATGGCCCGGACCGGTACCGCTGCCGCCGCCGATCCCGCGAGGGCACTCACCGTGATGCGTGGCGCAGCGGCCGCGATCGCCTGCGCCAGCGCGGGCCGCGCCAGCGTGCGCGCCGTGGCGTCCACCGCCCCGGGGCCGAGCCGGTCGTCGAGCCCGCCGCCCTGGCGGAAGGCCGGGGTCTCCACCGTCAGGTGCCCGTCGCCCAGGCGCACGCCGGCATCGATCCACTGCGCGTGCATCCCGTCGCCCAGCCCCAGGAAGAAGATCAGCACCGCGATCCCCAGGGCCATCGCCAGGGCGATCAGCGCGCTGCGTCGACCCTGGCGCACCACGTTCCGCAGCGCGAGCCGCAGCAGGATGACCACGCGGCTCATTGTCGGCCCGCCAGCGTCTCGGCCGGCGCCACCCGGGTGGTGCGCAGTGCCGGGTAGAGCGCGGCGAGCACCGAGGTGAGCAGCAGCGCGCCGGCCGCCCCGAGGGCCGACGCGGCCGAGGGATCCGCCTGCAGCGTGGGGCGCACCAGTGCCCCGGAGATGGTGAAGGTCCCGACCAGCCCCGTGATGTCGGGGGGCGAGGTATGCCACCACCAGAGGATCGGTGCGGCGCCGAGCGCCCCCGCCGCCAGCGCCAGCAGGCCAAGCAGGAGCCCCTCGTACACCACGGTGCGGGCGAGCGCGCCGCGGGGGACGCCGAGCGCACCCTCCACCGCGAATTCCCGGCGGCGCTCGAAGGTCGCCATGAGCAGGGTATTGGTCACGCCGAAGATCGCCATGAGGAAGACCATCGCGACCAGCATCCCGTTCGTGCCGCGGGCCAGCTCGGCGTAGGCGGCAAGCTCGGGGCGGAAGGCGGTCCACGGCTCGACCGTCACCTCCAGCGGGTGCAGCGCCGGAAGCGAGTCCAGGACCGCGGCCACGGCGGGCGCCGCCCACGGATCCCGCACCGCCAGCGCCACCTCATGGATGCGCCCCGGATCAAGCGCCAGCAGCTGCTGCAACGCGGGCAGCGGCAGCACCGCCATCCCGTCATCCAGCTCCGCCAGGCCGGTGGTGTAGATGCCGCTGACGGTGTACAGGTCGTTGCCCAGCGAGCCGTCCGCGGCCGGGGCTACCACCACCACCTCGCTGCCGGGCCGCGCGTGCAGCCGTCGGGCCGTCTCGCCGCCGAGCAGCAGCTCGTTGGCGCCGGAGGCCGGGGCCCGCCCCGCGGTGATCCCCTCGAGCAGCCGGCTCACCCCGCGCTCCGCCGCCGGGTCCACCCCGACCAGCCCCACGGCCCGGGTGCGGTCCCCCAGGCTCAGCAATCCGCCCCCGTACACCCGGGGGGCGGCCGCGCGCACGCCGGGCACCGTCCGCACCGCGGCGAGCACCGCGGCGACGTCCGTACCGTGCTCGCCGCCGATGGTGGCCCAGGTGTGCCGGGCGGGGAGGTAGTCGTGCGGATGGATCTGGACCTGGCCGCTCAGGGTAGCGGTGCCGTTCTCGATCATCTGGCGGCTCATCCCGTCGGAGACGGCCACCATCGTCACCGCGGCCGCGAAGCCGAACGCCAGCCCGCCGCCCGTGAGCAGCGTGCGGTGCGGGTTGCGCCACAGGTTGCGTGCCGCGATCCGGAGCCAGGGGGCGGCGTTCACTCAGCGGGTCCGGCGCAGGTTCTGGAGGGAGAAGAAACCGCGGTCGAGCCCGACGTCGAACGCGAGATCGCGGTAGGTGACGATGGTGTGCTCGTCCGGCTTGCCCGCCGGCTCCACGGTGAGCCGGGCCGGCACCAGCCGCCCGCCGAAGCGCCGGTACGCATCGTAGGTCATGGTCCGGGAGAGGTGGCCGGCATCGTCGTAGTAGCGCGCCACGGTCGGCATGGTGTCCGCCTGCCGCACCACCAGCTCGATCCGGCCCCAGACCACCGGCGCCTCCGGCTTCGGGTCGAGGCGGAATTCCCACACCGCCGTGCCATCGCGGGTGCCGCTGAACGCGGTCCGGATCTCGTAGTCCACCACCAGCCGGCTCTCCTTCACCAGGTCGTCGTTGGTGAAGTGGGAGCCCATCCAGGCCCCCTGCATGAGCGACGGCGGGATCTTGATGGTCCGGTCCACCCGCGGCAGGTAGTTCCAGACCTCGTCCTTCGCCTTGAGGGTGGCGGTGCCCGCCTCGCGGGCCGGCGCCTCCACCCGCACCAGTCCGTAGTCGGTCCCCAGTGACCAGATGCGCAGGTCGAGGGTGCGCGACCATTGCCGGGTGACGATCTCCATCCGCACGGCGCCCCGGCTGGAGGCCCCGCGCAGCAGCTGGTCGACGTGGTCCACGATGGCCGTGGCGTCCTGGGCCCGGGCGGGGCGCACGGCGCCGGCCAGCCCCAGGCCCAGCAAGGCGAGCGTCAGGGGCTTCATGGGGTGTGCCCCGGGTCGAGGAGGCGATGGAACATGTCGAGCTCCGCCGCGACCAGCGCATCGCGCTCGGCCGGGGTGAGGTCGGTCCAGTGGGTGAAGAGCCAGCGATCGCCCACCTCGCCCACCGCAAGACACATCTCCACCAGGTAGTCGAGGGGCAGGTCGGTGCGCACCACGCCGACCTCGCGGCCGCGGTTGAGCGCGGCCGAGGTCCAGTGCGCCATCCAGTCAAAGATGCGGCGAGTGCTGCGGGAGGAACCGCGCTCGCGCAGCCGGAAGAAGGAGCGCGCCAGGCGGACGAACCACTCGTTGCGGGCCATGAGGTCCACCGAGCGGCGGATCGCGTCCTCGAACGACGGCCAGAACGTCTCGGCGGTGAGTTCCTCGATGCGGAACCCGCCGATCATCGAGACCAGCCGCACCGTGGCCTTTTCCACCACGGAGGCGTAGAGGTCGTTCTTGTCCTCGAAGTAGTAGTACAGCGAGCCCTTGCTCATCCCGGCGCGCTCGATGATCCGATTGAGCGAGGCGCCGTCGAACCCCTTGTCGGAGAACTCGTCCGCCGCGGCCTCGAAGAGCCGCTCCTGCTTGTGAGGATCCAGGTTGTCGAGCCGTTCGCGCACCATGAGCAGACCATTCGGTTAGACCAGTCGGTCTATACTTACGGTCTAACCCACGATTCGTCAACACCACCGGCGGGACCAGACGCCGTAACTAACTGCAATTATTGACGTTGTGGATGATTATGAGGCAGGGCCGATCAGTCGAGCTGGCGCAGCCGCCGGGCCAGGAGCCCCGTCGCGAGCGTGAGGTCTAGGTCGGCGACCAGGAGTCCTTCCGCTCCATACGGCTGCCAGGCGAGGACCTCGCCATCGGGCCCGGCGATGGCCGATGTGGTGGGCGACCCGGCGCCCGCGTAGTTCACCGTCGCGAAATAGCAGCTGTTCTCCGCCGCGCGGCAGCGCACCACCTGCTCGTGGAAGCTGTTGCCCGGTTCGCCGTAGCTCCCGGGGCGGTAACCGCCGGGCTCCGCCGCGGAGAACTGGGGGTGAAAGATCACCTGCGCCCCGCGCCGCGCCGCCCACCGCGCGGTCTCGGGGTAGCGGAATCCCTCATGGCAGATCACCACGCCGAAGGCGGTGCCGCCGGCCCGGAACACCTGTCGCGTGCCGCCCGGGGCGTAGACCGGTTCCTCGGTCGGGTCGATCTGGACCTTGTCGTGGAATCCCGCGCGCCGTCCGTCCGGGCCGAACACCAGCACGCACGCAATCGGCAATGCTCCCTCCAGGCGCTCGGTCCCGAGCACCACCGTGATCCGCACCCGCGCCGCCTCGGCCCCGATCGCGTCCCACGCCCGCTCGAGGTAGGCGGCGTCCGCCGGCGGCATGTAGCTGGCGGGCAGCCGGTATCCTGGGACGTAGCACTCCGGGAAGCAGACCACCGCCGCCCGGGCCGCGGCGGCCTCGCGGATGGCGCCACCGGCGAGCTCGATCGCCGCCTCCGGCGTGCCGGGGTGGCGGAGGTTTGCCAGGGCCACGCGAAAGGTGGTCATGGCGCTCCCGCCGGCGCGGCAAGCACCGCCGCCGCCGCCGCGACGGCCCGGTCCACGTCCCGGTCGGAGGTGCGCCAGCTCGAGACCGACACCCGCATGCAGCGCATGCCCCGCCAGGTGGTGCCGGTGAAGTAGGCCTCGCCGGTGGCGTTGATGCCGGCCATCACCGCATCGGTGCGCCGGTCGTGGTCGGCGTCGGTGGCACCGGGCGCAGGGTCGAGGAAACGGACCAGCCCCTGGTTGATCACCGGCTCCGCCAGCACCCGCGCGCCCGGCAGTGCGCCGATCCGGGTCACGATCGCATGGGCGTGCCGGCTGCAGTCCTCGACCAGCGCGGCCACGCCGCTCCGGCCCAGCTCCCGCAGCGCCGCCCAGGTGGCGAAGCCCCGCGCCCGGCGCGAGTGCTCCGGGGTCCAGTCGAGCTGGTCACGCACGTCGTCGGCGTGGGCCAGGTAGCTCGCACGATGGGACATCGCCCCGCGGTGCGCGTCTGGGTGGGCCACGAAGGCGTAGCCGCAATCGTACGGCACGTTGAGCCACTTGTGGCCATCGCTGGCCCAGCTGTCCGCCGCCTCCGCCCCGCGGAGCAGGTGGCGGAGCCGCGGCGTCGCGTGGGCCCAGAGGCCCATGGCGCCATCCACGTGCACCCACGCCCCGGCGGCATGCGCCAGCGGGATCAGCGCCGGGAAGGGATCGAAGGCGCCGCAGTTCACGTCGCCCGCCTGCAGCACGACGATCGTCGGCCGGCCCGGCTCCTCGGCGAGCGCCGCGGCGAGCGCCTCCGGCGGGAGCCGTGAACCCACGTCGCTCGGCAGCACCCGCATGGCCGCTGTGCCGATGCCGAGCAGCTTGAGCGCGCGGGTCGTCGTGCCGTGCACCGCATCGGAGGTCAGCACCCGGATCGGCGGCGCGCCGGCCAGGCCGTCGCGATTCACGTCTACCCCGTGCCGCGCGAGTAACGCGTGGCGCGCCGCGGCCAGGCAGGTCGCGTGGGCCATCTGGCAGCCGGTCACCAGCGAGAACGACGCCTCCGCCGGAACGCCGAGCAGCTCCTTGAGCCACCCACCGACCACCTCCTCCACCACCGCGGCGGCGGGCCCGCAGGCGTACAGCCCCGCGTTCTGGTCCCAGATGGTGGTGAGCCAGTCGGCGCCGACCGCCGCCGGGAGCCCGGCCCCGATCACCCAGCCGTAGAATCGCCCGCCCGCGGTGCCGAGGATGCCGCCCTCGACGCCGGCGGCGAGCTCCTCGACCACCCGCACCGGGTCGGTACCCTGGTCGTCCAGTGGCGCCGCAAAGCGGCGGCGCAACTCGGCCAGCGGCGTCGTGGTGGCGACGGACGCCGTGTCGAGGGTGGCGAGGTAGTCGAGGGCAAGATCGGTGACACGCGCGAGGGTCGCGCGCTCCGCGGGCAGGGCATCGGGCATGGGAAACCGGGCGGGGGAAGAGGGGAGTGACACCCCCCCATAGTAGAAGGCCCGCCGGGGCGGGTACAGGCCGGGACCGGAGACGCCCGGCAGAGCCTCACCTCCGGGAGCGGCGCCACCGCGGCGAAGGTGCCTTCAACCTCGCCCTGGCGCTCGGAGTGCCCGGCGGACGCACAGCCCAGGATGCCCACACCACCACACCATTCTGCGCGCCGTCGGGCACCGTCCCCGGAAGCCTCGCTGCCTTACACAAGGGTATCAGGCGGGAGTCAGGGCCCCGTCAAGCGGTCTCGCATGGCGCAGAATGGGACGTGGCGGACCTTGAAAGCCGATGATACGCGGAGAGCAGGGAGAGGGGCACGGCTCCGCCTCGGCTGGGAACGAAAGCGGGGCCCGGCGATGCGCCGGGCCCCGCCTGGTGCCCACCGGCTCAGAACGCGAGCCAGACGAAGGCGAAGAGGGTGTTGTTGTCCGAGGCGTTCGTGGAGGCGCCGTCAAACTTGGAATACCCGGTGTATTGCAGCCCGAGCCGGGTGTTTTCCCAGGGATTCAGGTCCACCTCCCCGATGAATCCCGTGCTGGTCGGGGCACCGCCGTAAAGCCCGGCGTCGGAGGTGCCGCGGGTGTCGAAGAACCCGCCGGTGACGCCGACCCACTGCTTCGGGTAGAAACTCACGTTGCCGCGCAGGGTCTTGAGGGTGTTGGTCGCGTTCGCCGACCCGCCATTGGCGAATGTCGCATCCAGCGTCTGCTTCTCGTGGATCCAGCTGCCACGGGCGACCAGGTTGCCGGCGCCCACCCGGGTCTCGAACTGGGCATCCACCCCGACGTCGGCGTACTTGTCGCGCGGCCCCGAGAGAACGTCGGGGTAGAGGCTCGTCTGCATTCCGAAAGTGCCCACCATGAACGAATGCGACTCCCCGTCCCGCTGGATCGCCAGCCGCCAGTAGGGCGCCACCCCCTTGATGGCCCCGGTGGTGTTGTCAGGCGCGGCAACGCCCTGGAGCGCCGAGCGGTAGAGCGAGAATTCGGCATAGACCAGGTTGCCGAAGAGCGCGTAGCCGCCGAGGCCGAGCACGTTCTGCGACAGCCCGCCGTCGATCATGGTGCCCGCCGCCGGCGCCGGGGCCGCGTCGGAGCCGATGAACGGGTAACCCCACGCCGGGGTCGTGTTCCACAGGTCCTGCACCGTGGGGTTGTTGTTGAGGTCGATGCCGTAGGCCACCTCGGTCTTGCCGCCCAGCGTGCCGGTGGAGGCGAACCGGACATCCAGGTTATCCATCCCGAACGATCCATCCGCGCCGGCATAGGTGAACTGGGAGAAGAGCCCCAGCTTCGGGGCAATCTTGCCGGCGAGGAACCCTGACAGCTCCTGCGGCAGCGCGGTCACGTCGTTCTGGGTCCCGGCCGGGGCGGACTTCACGTGCGTGAGGCCGGCGGTCAGCATGCCGGAGAGCAGGGAGAAGGGCGCCAGGCCCAGGCGGCCCCCGTTGCTCGAGTCCCGCTCCGTGATCGCGGGCTGATTGGCGAGGGTGTAGCCATTGAGTTTGAACTTCCGGCCGAACGGCGTCAGCATCAGGAACTGGTAGTGGCAGGCACTGCAGGCCAGGCCGGTCTGTCGAGCGTAGCTGGGCACCGCGTGCCCGGCCACCGTGTGGGTGGCAACATACGAGCGGGCGAGGGCATCCATCGGCGTGGACGCCGCGACGGGTGTCACGACCGCGAGGGCGAGGAAGAGTGCGGCGGATGGGTTGGCGCGCATGACACGCTCCGGTGCAGAAGGAGGGACTTGGCGCTCACTGCCCCCGGAAATGAGGGAGGGATTGGCAATCACTGGCGTCGTACATGAAGAAAGGATGAGGTGCGGTTGAGAGTGTCGTTCGGGACAATCTGTCGCGGGTGGGCAAACTGTCCCCCGATAAATGGTTGTCAGCGTGAGGCCGGCGTCGTATCATGGCCTCCGCTGCACCGCCGACCGGCACGCGGCACCCGGCGCGCCGCCGGCGCAACCTCCCCTCAGGTGAGGCGCCAGCGCATGCGCGCAATCACTTCCCTGCAGTTCCTCCTCGCCGGGCTCCTCCTGGCCGGTGGTAACGCCCGTGCTCTCGCGGCACAGGCCGCGGCACCCGCCGCGACCGACACCGCCGTGGTCACCGACGAAGTCACCACCGAAGGACGCAAGATCTTCCACGGCCAGGGCACCTGCCACGCCTGTCATGGTTCCAAGCTGCAGGGCGGACCGGTCGCGCCGTCCCTGCTGGGCCCGAAGTGGCGCAATGGAGACGGCTCGTTCGAGATGATCCTGCATGTGCTCCGGGGCGGCGTCCCGGGCACGGTCATGGTCTCGCATCCCGGCGGCATCAATGACGCGCAGCTGCTGCAGGTGGCGACCTACGTGTACGCCGTGAGCCACGGACTGGCGAAGCCCTGATGACCCGCGGCACCGGGCTGTCGCCCGGGACGCCGCGATCGGGGCGCGTCACTCCGGCTGGGGGATTCGAGATGCCGACCATCGTCGTGCGCCGGTGGGCCGCCTCCGCAGTGCTTGCCGCGGCCCTTGCGAGTGCCGCGTGCCGGCAGGCCGCACCCGGAACGCTGCATCCCGCAGCCGCACCGCCGGATACCTCGGCGGTCCAGGATGTGGTGGTGGAGGGCCGGGCCGTCTTCCACGGCCAGGGCCTGTGCTACGCCTGCCACGGCGGGCGGCTCCAGGGCGGACCGGTGGCCCCGCCACTCGCCGGACCGGGGCGCAATCCGGCGGACACCAGCTTCGCCTACGTCCTGCACATCATCCAGGGGGGGTCACCGCACACGCCGATGGTCGCCAACCAGGGCGGGATCGGCGCCGGACAGATCGTCCAGGTGGCGAACTACGTCTGGGCGGTGAGCAACGGGAAGGCCGCGCCCTGAACGCGATGCCCCGCGCAGGTGCGCGGGGCAAGGTCACGGAACAGGAAGGCCCTGGGCGGCGTCAGCGCAGCACCGCAGCGGCGGGCAGCGGAGTCTCGCCCGGCAGGCCGAGCACCCAACCAAGCACGCCGCCGTAGACGAGATGCCCCAGCAGGCTCCCGGCGAGGAGCGCCGGGCTCCCCCGGGAAAAGAACCCCCCACCCACCAGCGGCATGAAGAGCGCCTGCGCCAGCAGGAACAGCAACCCGCCGAAGCACAGGCCCCGGGCCAGTGCGCCACCGGGGAGCCGGTCCGCCACCCGCGCGTACAGCAGGGCCCACACGCTGCCCACCAGGAAGTGCAGCGCCCACCCGACCCCGGGGCCGAGCGTCAGGTGGGCCGTGGACAGGCTGAGGCTCGTGCTCAGCAGCTGGCCGATGGCAATCTGGGGCAGGCCGACGGACGGCTCGATGAGCAGGAGCGCCGTCATGGCGGCGGTGGCGATGAGGCCGACGGGAACCACGTGGGCAGTGCGCATGAGTGCCTCCGGTCCGGAACGGACGCCGAGGGACCCGACACCGTCGGCCACGCCTGCACCATGCCGTGTGGTACCGCCGTCGTCAATGCCGGAAGAACCGAAGCGATCCCCTCCCGTATCCGGTGCTCCTCAGGACACCCCGGGACGGAACCGCGCCCGGTTGAGCCAGGCGAGGGCCAGGATCAGCACCGCATCCACGGCAACGGTCGCCTGGTGCGCGACCGGCGCCCCGGCCACCACATCGAGAGTCAGGCTGGCCGCGGCGAGGAGCGCGTACAGCACCACCGCCCAGCGCCGCCAGCCCCACAGGCCCGCCAGCGCAACCAGCCCGACCACGCCCGTCAGCACCAGGCTCCAGTACAGGCCAGGGTCGGCGGCGCGGGGGAACGAGGCCACGAACGTCGCCCGGCGCAGAAGCGCATAGCCCACGCCGATCATCGTCGAGCACAGGGTCGCGCCGACCAGCAGGCGGAAGACCAGCCGGGGAGAGGCGCCGCCGCGCCAGAAGCCACCGGAGGCCGGTGTGGTCACGATGCGCTCCCGTCGAGCCGCTTCTCGATCCGCCAGGTCTCGAGCGGGAAGGCCCCACGGGAAGTCTCCGCCTCGTAGACCATGGTGCCGACACGGCGCCAGCCGCACTTCTCGTAGAACCGGACGGCGCGGTCGTTGCCGACGGCACAGGCGAGCCACGCGACCGCATGTCCGGCCGCGGCGAGCCGTCGCTCGGCGTCCGCGATCAGGCGCGCCGCCACGCCCGCTCCCTGGGCCGCCGGGTCCACGTACAACTGGTTGAGTTCATCCCCGTGGATGGTGCAGAAGCCGACCGGGGCCCCTTCCGGGCCCGCGACGGTCGTCCGCTCGAGCATCGGCACCAGGCGCTCCCGCAGGCTTTCCAGCGTGCGCAGGGCAAGCAGTTCCTCGGGGATCAGCCCGGCGTGCGCGGCATGCACCCCTCGATGCCAGAGCACGGCGAGCGGCTCGAGGTCACTGGCGTCGGCGGGTCGCAGCACGTGCGGTCGCATCCGGGACATCAGGCTCGCGGCAGAAGGGGCGGGGCCGGGACAGCATCGGGGAGAACATGGCCCCCGGCGCCCCGCCTCGCAATCCGGCCCCGCGACCCGGCCAGCGCTCCGGGCATCCGGAGGGGTGCCGTGCGGCACTCCCGCCGCCCCCTCATACCCGGAGCCGGACCATGATGCGACCGCTTGTCGTGCTGTTGGCGTGTGCCACCCTGCCGCTTGCCGGCCAGCACCCGCTGGCGGGCAGCTGGAAGCTGTCCTACGCCGTGGGTGCCCGGATGGACAACGGCGTCCGCACCGAGATCACCGGAACGGGGACGCTCATGCTCAGGCTGGAAGGCGATTCCCTCGTGGGTGAGCTGGTCACCGATCCGATGGAGGGCTACCCCCAGCGCCCGCCGATCCGGATGGCGGGGCGTGCCTCGGGGGGTACCGTGTCGCTGATCTCGCGCAGCACCGGCAAGGTCAACATGAACGGTGACGAGCACGACGTAACCGCGATCAGCACCTGGACGCTGGCCGTGCGCGGCGACAGCGTGAGCGGCACCGTCTCGCGCGAGCTCGAGGGCGTGGACCTGCCGCCGATGCCGGCGGCCCCGGTGACGGGCGTGCGCGCCGGCACGTGAGGGCACTCTGGCCAATGGGCTCGGCTGCGCCGGGCCCGCCGGCGCTTCCCCCTACACCTCTCGTGCAGTTCGCCGGCGCCACTCCGTGATGATCAGCGCGGCCAGCACGCCCACCACCACCCAGGTCCCCGGGCTGGCGACGGACTCGACCCGGAACCCGCCCAGCACCCCCAGCGTTGCGCCCAGCGCGCCCAGCCAGGCCAGGTGCGGGCCGAGGCGGGCCTCGCCCTGGTCGGGGCGCCCGGTCGGCTCCCCGAGGAGCGGCAGCAGCGGGCGGTAGTCATACGCCACCAGGCCGAGCCCGATCATCAGGAAGCCGGCGACCACGTACGGCGTGCCCTTCCACCCCATGGCACCGGTGATGACGATGATGCTCACCAGGATGGGCAGCAGCAGCACCGCGCCCAGCGTGGCGTAACGCCGGGTCAGCAGCAGCATGCCCGTCCCGACTTCCGTGAGTGCGATGAAGCGCCCGAACGGCGCCAGGCCGTACTTCGCCAGCACCAGTTCGAGTTCCACCGGCCCCATCGGGTTGGGGAAGTGCAGGATCAGCTTGGCGAGTCCGGACACCACGAACAGGATGCCGAGGAACCAGCGCATCCCGTAGATGAGGAACGGCGGCCGGCGGCCCCGATCCATGCGAAGCCAGGCGGCCGCGGCCGGCGCGAAGACCGCCAGCATGAGGCGAAGCGCCACCAGCGCCGAGACGGCGCGGGAGGGATCGGGACGCAGGAGTGCTCTCCGGTGAGGGGATGCCTGTGGGACGGGCGGGCGGCGGGGAAGGGTGCAGGCCCGAGGCCGCCGGACCGCCCGGAACCCGGCCTCTTGACGCTCCGCGATCCGTGGGTATAGTAAACCACATGGTTTACCAACAACGCCGCCTCGACCGCACCTTTGCCGCCCTGGCCGACCCGACCCGCCGCGCCATCCTGGCCCGGCTGGCCCACGGGGACAGCACCATCGGCGACCTGGCCCGTCCCTTCGCCATGTCCCTGCCGGCGGTGTCCAAGCACCTCCAGGTGCTGGCGCGGGCCCGACTCACCACCATCCGGCGGGACGGCCGGGTGCGCCGCTGCCGCCTGGAGCCGGCGCCCCTCCGCGAAGCCGCGGAGTGGGTCGCCACCTACCGCCGCTTCTGGGAAGGCCAACTCGACCAGCTCGCCCTCTACCTGGGCGACACCACCGCACAACGGAGTGACCCATGCCCGGCCCCCGCACCGCCCAGCCCCTCCAGCTCCAGGTCTGCCGCGTCTTCGCCACGCCGCCGGAGCGGCTCTTCGAGGCATGGACCTCGGCGGAAGAGCTGAAGCGCTGGCATGCCCCGGCGCCCAACGAATGCAGCCACGTGGAGGTGGACCTCCGCGTCGGCGGCCGCTTCCTGATCGAAATGGGCTGCAAGGGCGTCCAGCACCGCGCCACCGGCACCTACCGGGTGATTGATCCGCCCCGGTCGCTCACCTACACCTGGCAGTGGGAGCGTGAGGTCCCCGAACCGGAATCGCTGATCACGGTGGAGTTCCGGCCTCATGGCAGCGGCACCGAGCTGGTGCTCACCCACACCGGCTTCACCTCCGAGGAGAGCCGCGACAGCCACACCGAGGGTTGGACCGGCGTACTGGAGAGCTGCGCCCGGGTCCACGACTGACACCACCACCCCTCGCCGGGTCCGCGCCATGCGGACCCGGCCACTCACCCCTCCCGCAGGTCCAAGGAGTTGCCGCATGACCCCCAGTGAATTCGAGACCCTGCTCCGGGTCTGGGACGAGGACGCCGCCCGCACCGTCCGGGTGCTGGAGGCCCTCCCCGCCGACCAGTACGACTTCCGCCCCGACCCGAAGGGCCGCTCCATCGGCGAGATGGCCTGGCACCTCGCCGAGGGCGACGCCTACAACGCCCTGGGCGTGGCCGACGGCAAGTTCAGCATGGGCATGAATCCCGGAAACATGGCCCGGCCCCGGGTGGTGGCCGAACTGGCGCCGGGATACGCCCGGGTGCATCGCGAGGCAGTGGCCCGCGTCCGCGCCCTCAAGCCCGGCGACCTGGAGCGGAAGATCGAGTTCTTCAACGGCCAGATGATGACCGGGGCGGAGATCCTCTGGGGCGCGATCTTCCACAACATCCACCACCGCGGCCAGCTGGTGCTGATGGTGCGGCTCGCGGGCGGTGTGCCCCCGGGCGTGCTCGGACCCACCCGCGAGGAGATGGCCGCGATGCAGGCCGGCCCGAAGGCCTGAGCGTCGCTGCGCTTCTCCCGCGCATCCTCGACGGAACGGAACGGGGCCGCACACCTCAGAGCGGTGGGTGGCCTCGCTCGTACCTGATGGATCCCGCGCCCCGGGATGCCGGGGCCGCGGCCCGGCCACCACGGCCGGCCCGTCCCCCGGACTCCACGGCGCCTTGATGATCGGACCCGCTACCTGTGCCCTGCTGGGCACGCTCTCCCTCACCGCGCCCGCCCGACTCCACCCCACCCCGGCACCCGAGCCAAGCTTCCCGCCGTTCGGTACCCTTACCCTGTATCACCCTGCCGGGCAACCCAGCAGTGTCGTGCTCTTCGCCTCCGGCGATGGGGGCTGGAATCGCGGCGTGATCGGGATGGCGCGCCGGCTGCAGCACCAGGGGGCGCTGGTGATCGGCTTCGATGTGCGCACCTATCTCGGGCACGCGGCCGCGGCCTCCGGGTGCACCTATGCCGCCGCCGACCTGCAGGCGCTGGCCCAGTTCGTGGAGCGGGAGGAAGGGATGGCGCACTATCAGGCGCCGGTCCTCGCCGGGTACTCCTCCGGGGCGACCCTGGTGTACATCGCGCTGGCCCAGGCTCCGCCCAACACCTTCCGCGGCGGGCTGAGCCTTGGCTTCTGCAGCGACCTGGAAGGCACCGCGCGCTGGTGTCCCGGCACCGGCCACCTCGAGGCTACGCCGACGGTCCACCCGGCCGGGTGGGACTTCCGGCCGGTGTCACTGCTCCCCGCCCCGTGGATTGTCCTGGAGGGAACGGCAGACCAGGTCTGCGCCGCCAACGCAGCCGGCGCATTCGTGGCCCAGGTGGCGGACGCGGAGTTCGACTCGCTGCCGAAGGTGGGCCATGGCTTCGGCGTGCCGGCGAACTGGGGGCCGGCCTACGACCGTGCCTTCGCACGCCTCCTCGCCGCACCGCCGGCGGATGTCCGCAGTTCCGCCGAGGCGCTGCGAGACCTGCCCCTGGTGGAGGTCCCCGCGGCGGAGGCGCCCGCCGGCGAGCGCCGCTTCGCGATCATGCTGTCGGGAGACGGCGGATGGGCCGGGCTCGACCGGGACGTCAGTGGACAGCTGGCCCGGGAGGGGATTCCGGTGGTGGGCCTGGACGCGCTGCAGTACTTCTGGCACGCCCGTACGCCGGAGGAGCTGGCGGCGGACCTCGCGCGCATCGTCGAGCACTACAGCGTCGCCTGGCACCGCGACCGGGTGCTGCTCCTGGGGTATTCCTTCGGCGCCGATGTGCTTCCTGCCACCGTTGCCGCGCTGCCGGCCTCGATGCGGGGGCAGGTCGATGGCGTCGGCCTGGTGGGCCTCGGCACCAGCGCCGAGTTCGAGTTCCACGTGGGCAGCTGGCTGGGCCGGTCCGGCGCCGGGGCCCGCCCCACCGCGCCCGACCTGGCGCGCCTCCCGGCGCTGCTCGGGGCGGTCCCGGTGGTCTGCATCTCCGGCGCGGAGGAGACCGAGACCGGCTGCCGGGGGTCGTCCGGCGTGACTGACGTGCAGCTGTCGGGAGGGCACCACCTGGGCGGGGACTACCAGCGCGTGGCCGCGACCCTGCTCGAACGGTTCGGCGCGGCGGGGCACTGAGCGGCGCGGCCTACTTGCGGACGACACCCGTGAGGCTGCCGGACACCAGCGCGGCGATGTTGGCGAGGATCACCGGCAGTGCAAATCCCGCCGGCGACGCGAGGTAGCGCGGCCGCCACTCGGGGTCGAACTTTTCCTTGTAGAGGCGCAGGCCGGCAAAGTGATACAGCGAGTCACCGTGCTCGTACATGAAGGCCCCGGTGCGGGCCCAGAGCGGGGCGTGCGCCCGGTTCTCCAGCCCCGCCAGCGGCGCCATGCCCAGGTTGAATGAGCGATACCCGCGCGCCTTGCCCCAGAGCATCATCTCGATGAACAGGTAGGTCATCACGCCCTCGGGCGCCGCCGCCGAGTAGCGCATCAGGTCCACCGAGATCTCGGTCCCCTCGCGGGCGCACCAGAGGTTGGTGAACGCCACCACCTTTCCCTCCACCCGGCAGACCGCGACCGGGAACCACCGCAGGTAGTCGGGGTCGAAGCGCCCCAGCGAGAACCCCTTCTCCCGGGTGTGCTTCTCCGCCAGCCACGAGGCCGACACCTCGCGCAGTTCGGGCAGCAGTTCCGGCACCCGCTCCGCCGGCTCCACGCTGAAGCTGGCGCCGGCGGCGATCCCTTCACGATGCGCCCGCCGGAGGCGGCGACGCGACCCGCCCTCGAGCGAGAACTCCGGCAGCGGCACGATGGCCTCCTCGCCCAGCTTGAGCAGGGTGAGGCCCAGGTCGATGTACAGCGGCAGCGCCTCCTGGGTCACCTCGTAGAACACCGTCCAGCCACCATGCTGGTCCGCCAGCTGCCGGAAGGCCCACGCCAGCTCCCGGCGCTCGGCGCCCTCCCCGACCGGGTCGCCCATGGCCACCCAGCTGCGCCCAGCCACCCCGTACATCACGAAGCCGGTCCCGGCGGCGTTGAACAGCAGGCGCTTGTCGCCCAGCAGCGCCAGCTGCGCCCCGCTCGCCGCGGAGGCGTTGGCGATCGTCGCCGCCTGGCGCAACTCCGCGACCCCCGGCAGCGCCGGCGCCACCCCCGCCCGCCGCACGAGGCGCAGGAAGGCCAGGGTGGTGATCGGCACCATCACCCCGACCAGGGCGCGCAGGTACCGGGGCGCATCGCCGTGCAGGCTGAACTGCCACCAGAGCTCCGAGGAGTAGGCCACGTGCTTGTAGGAGAAGAACCCGAGCCAGGTGGTGAACCCGAGCGCCACCACCAGCGCCACGATCCACCCCGGCGAGACCGGCTCGGCCGTGAGCGCCGATCGGCGGTAGAAGCTGCGCCGCGCCGGGAGCAGCAGCAGGAAGACCACCGAGAGCGCGATGGCCTCCTCGTAGTCGAGGCCCTTGAGCAGCGAGGCGAGGATGCCGATCCCGAGCAGCGCCTGCGTCAGGCGGTAGGCGGCATCGAGCCGCCGGCTCAGCGCCCAGCCGAGCACCATGAGGGCCCCGCCGACCAGGCTGCCCACGAAGTGCGACACCTCGATGACGCCGAGCGGCAGCAGGTCGTTGAGGATGCGCAGGCGACCGTGGACCGCAGGCGTGGCGCCGGACGCCACCAGGATCAGACCGGCGATGAAGGCCGCGGCGCCGAGGACGAAGGGGAGCAGCCCCGGGATCCAGCGGGCCGAGACCCGGGCGACGGTCCGGCCCCAGCGGGTCGCTGCGAGCAGGCCGGACTCCTGCCGCACCACCTCCCAGCCGCCCAGCATCGCGGTGCCGAGCACGAAGGGCAGCAGGTAGTACACGGCCCGGAAGGCCACCAGGGTGCCGACCAGCGCGCCGGGCTCGAGCCGGCCACCGAGCAACACCACCATCACCCCCTCGAAGACGCCGAGCCCGCCGGGGACGTGACTCACGAGCCCCGCCACCTGCGCGATCATGAACGCGCCCAGCAGCGTGGCGAACGACACCGCCGTGCCCGCCGGGAGCAGCACCCAGAGCACCGCGGCCGCCAGGCTCCAGTCCAGGGCGGCGACTCCCAGCTGCAGCAGCGCCAGCGGGAAGGAAGGCACCGGCAGGCGGATGCCCCGCCAGGCAACCGGCCCCCGCTGCCGGGCGCAGCGGATGAGATAGGCGAGGACCAGCGCCAGGCCGAGCCATCCGACCGGACGCAGCGAGGAAATCGGCAGCCCGGGCAGCATGGCGGTGGACGCCGGTTCCACGACGAAGACCACGCTGGTCACCGCGACCAGCCCGAGCAGGAAGGTCGTGGCGACATGACTCATCGCCGAGGCGATCTCGGAGGAGTCGAGCCCCCAGGCCGACCAGAACCGGAAGCGCACCGAACCACCGGTGAGCAGGGGGAAGCCCAGCGTCTGGCTCAGGGCGTAGGCGATGAAGGAGCTGAACGCGACCCGCAGCGTGCCGAGGTGGCGGCCGGTGGCCCGCAGCGCGATGAGGTCGTACCCCGGGAGCACGGCATACGCCAGCAGGGCGAGCCCGATGCCGCGGAGCACCTGCCCGCGCGACAGCAGGCGCAGCTGCTCCACCAGCGCCCGGTAGTGCAGCCCCGCGAGCTCGCGGTGCAGCGCCCAGCCTGCGAGCGCGAGCATCGCAAGCGTGGCACCGGGCCCCGCCCAGCGCGCCAGCCACCCGCGTTCGGGGAGCGCGGCCGTGGCCGGCGGGTCCGCCGGCGCGGGGATCGGTGCCGCCGCCTCGCCGGGCATCAGGGCCGGGGCAGCGCCGCGAGGATGTCCCGCGCCAGCGCGCGATGGTCGCCGTCGAAGTGATGTCCCCCCGACTTCCCGATCCGCGACATCAGTCCCTCCGGCGCATCACGGCAGTACGACTCCACCTCCTCCGTGCCATACACGCACAACATGGGGATCCGGGCCTGGCCGAGCGCCTGGATCTCCGGTTCCACCGGGGGGTCCTTCGGGTTGGAGGTGGACTTGAGCAGGTCGAGCAGGGTCACGTGGAACCCCGCCCGCGTGGCCAGCCCCAGCATCGCCACCAGGTCGATGCGCGCCTGCAGGCTGTCCGGGAGCCCCCGCACGAGGAACGGGGCGATCTCCGCCCCGCGGGAATACCCCACGACCACGATCCGGCGGCGGTCCCACGTGGCCAGGTAGTGGGTGAGGATGCGGGCCGCGGCGTGCGCAACCTCGGCCGGTGTGCGGCGGGCCCGGAGGTAGGTCGCCAGGTCGAACCCCACCACCGCGACGCCGCTGTCGGCCAGGGTGCGGGCGATGTCCCTGTCGATGCCGGCCCAGCCACCATCGCCGGTGAGGAGCAGGGCCAGCCGCGAGCCGCCAGGCGCGGTGCTGCGAACCTCGTGCAGCGGTAGATCGGAGAGCGACTGCGCGGGCAGCATGCGGGGGGCGCCGGCGAGGGACAGCAACCAGGCAAGCGACAAGGCGGTGGAGCGGGACAGAGGTCACCCCTGAGGTGGAACGGGCCTCGCTACAGGATGTCGCAGGCCGCCAATTCGACGCAACGGTCGGCCCCGGCCGGTACGGGCCGAAGGGGAGGGAGCCGCCGGGGATTGGGCCCGGGGCGACGGCGTCGCGGGCCGTCCGGGCGCCCGCTCCTCTTGACAGACTAGAGGAGCGGGCACATTGTGCCCTCGCACCCACTGGAGGGCTCATGGCCGCACCCACCGACCTGCTTCCCGGCACCCTGGACGTCCTGGTCCTCAAGGCGCTCTCGCTCGAGCCCATGCATGGCTGGGGCATCGGCCAGCGGCTGGAGGCGATGGCCGGCGAGGCCTTCCGGGTGCAGCAGGGGTCGCTCTACCCGGCGCTGATGCGGATGCTGCGCAAGTCGTGGATCCGGGCCGAGTGGCGGGTCACGGAGAACGGCCGGCGGGCGCGGTACTACCTGCTCACCCGCGCGGGCGAGCGCCAGCTCGCCACCGAGACCGCCGCGTGGGAACGCATCTCCGCCGCGGTGAACGGGATCCTCCGGCTGCAGGCACTCCCGGCATGACGGGCGAGCTCCGCGAACGGCTGCGCGCCCTCCTGCTCGCCCGGCGCTGGCGCCGGGACCTGGACGAGGAGATGCAGTTCCACCTGGAGCAGGACGCCGCGGCGCGGGTGCGCGGCGGAGCCTCGGAAGCGGAGGCGCGCGTGGCCGCGCGCCGGGCCTTTGGAGGGGTGGAGCGCTGGAAGGACGCGACCCACGACGCCAGCGGCGCGCGGCCCCTCGCCGAACTGGGGCGGGACCTGCGCTTCGCGATGCGGGCGGTGGCACGGAATCCCGGCTTCAGCCTGACGGTGGTCCTGGTCCTCGGCACCGCGATCGGCACCGCAGCGGTCGCCTGGCGGGTGGTGGACACGGTGCTGCTCCGCGAGCTGCCCTTCCCCCACGGCGAGCGGCTGGTGCGCATCTACCAGCAGAACAGCCCGACCAACCGCTGGTCCCTTTCAACGGTGGACGTCCAGGCCATCGCGGCGGAGCAGCGCAGCTTCGATGCCTTCGGCGCGGCGGGCTACTTCGGCGCCACGCTCGCCGGCGCCGGCACCCCGGAGCAGGTGGAGGGCACCCGGGTCTCCGCCGGCCTGCTCGCCGCGCTGAGCATCGCGCCGGCCACCGGCCGCGGGCTGGTGCCAGCCGACGAGGCGCCGGACGCCCCACCCGTCACGCTGGTGACTCATGCCTTTGCCCGCGACCGGCTGGGCGGCGACCAGGCGGCCGTCGGCCGCACGCTGGTGCTCGACGACCGGAGCTACACCGTCGTCGGGGTCCTGCCCCGGGGCACCGAGGAGTTCGCCGGGATGCGCGGCCCGTTCTTTCCGGCGCTGCAGCTGGCCACTCCCACCCGCCGCGGCCCCTTCGGGCTGCACGGCATCGGGCGGCTCCGCGACGGCGTCACCCTCGAGGACGCCGCGCAGGACCTCACCGGCATCAGCGCCCGGGTCTTCCCGCCCTGGCGTGCCGCCTTCCAGGACTCCACCGCGCGGCTCACGCCCTACGCCCTGCGCCGCACCCTGATCGGCGATGCCGGCGGGCAGGTGTGGCTCTTCGCGGCGGCGGTCGCGCTCGTGTTCCTCGTGGCGATCGCCAACGTCGCGACCCTCACCCTGGTGCGCGCCTCCGCCCGCGAGACCGAGCTCACGGTGCGGGCGGTGCTCGGCGCCCCCCGCTTCCGCCTGGCGCGGCTGGTGATCGTCGAGTGCCTGGTACTCACCGGCTTCGCCACGCTGCTCGGCGCCGTGATCGCCGCGGGCGGTACCGCCCTGGTCGTGCGGGTCGCGCCAGGGCTGCCGCGGCTGGCCGAGCTGGGCGCAGGCGGGCCCGGCCTCCTGGTGCTCCTCGTCCTGGGGCTCACGGCCGGCACCCTGGTGAGCATCGTCCCGGTGGTATCGGTGCTGAGCGGCGTGCTCAGCCATGGCCGGGCGGACGCGCTCCGCTCCGGCGGCGCGCGCCACCGGCAGCGGTTGCGCGGCCTGCTGGTCGCGGCGGAGTTCGCGCTGGCGGTGCCGCTGCTGCTCACCGCGGCGTTGCTGGCGCGCAGCCTCGCGCAGCTGCAGCGGGTGGACCCCGGGTTCGATGCCGCGCGCAGCTTCTCGGTGGCGATCGGCCTGCCCGCGTCCCGCTACCCGGACTATCCCGAGATCGCCCGCTTCCGCGCCCGCGCCCTGGCGCTCGTGGCGGAGGTGCCGGGCGTCGAGGCGGTGGGGATCTCCACCACCGCGCCCCCGGACAACCAGGGCGACGTCAACAACTTCAACCTCGTCTCCCATCCGGTGCCCGCGGGCAGCGCCGAGCCGGTGGCGCCGTGGGCCTACGCCGATGCCGGCTTCTTCGCGGCGCTGCAGATCCCGCTGCTGCGGGGCCGGCTGTTCACCGCCGCCGATACCGGCAACACGCCACCCGTCGCGGTGGTGAGCCGGAGCTGGGCGGAGCACTACTTCCCGCGGGAAGAGGTGCTGGGCCAGCAGCTGGTGGAGGGCGGGTGCTACGACTGCCCGCGGACCACGATCGTCGGCGTGGTGGGCGACGTGAAATACCAGGGCCTGCAGGGGGGTGGCGAGGGGGTGTACGTCTCGCTCGAGCAGACGGGGATGCGCTACATGACGCTCTTCGTGCGCACCCACGGCGGCCCGGCGCCGGTCATCGCTCCCGTCGTGGCCGTGTTGCGCGGGCTGGACCCGGCCCTCCCGCTGAGCGGCGCGCCGATGCGCGACCGCATGGCACAGGCGTTCGCCGACCCGGGGCGGTGGACCGCGGTGCTGACGGGCTTCGGGCTGGTGGCGCTGCTGCTGGCGGCGGTGGGGATCTTCGGACTGGTGTCGTTCGTGGTGCGGCGGCAGCGGCGGGAGATCGGGGTGCGGATCGCGCTCGGGGCCGAACCGGCGCGCGTGTCCGCCATGATCGCGCAACAGGGCCTTGCGTGGGTTACCGGGGGCACGGCGGTGGGCGTCGTGATCGCCCTTGCGTGCGGCCGGTTCCTCGAGTCGCTGCTGTTCCAGGTCCGGCCGGCCGACCCGCTCACCTTCCTGGTGGTGCTCGCGCTGCTCGGCGCAGCGGCCGTGGTGGCGTGCGGCATTCCGGCGCTGCGCGCCGCGCGGATCGAGCCGGCGATCGCGCTCAGGGAGGAGTGACCGCCCGGGCCGCTCGCTGGTCGTAGACCCGCCGGGCACGCTGCACCTCCCTGAGGTGCTTCTCCACCCACTGCCACAGCCCGCACACCGCCGCCCCCAGCTCATGCCCCAGCGGCGTGAGCCGGTAGTCCACCCGCGGCGGCACCACCGGGTGCACCAGGCGGGTCACCAGGCCGTCCCGCTCCAGCGCCCGCAGGGTCCGGGTCAGCATCTTCTGGCTGATCCGCCCGATGCGGTCCCGCAGCTGGGTGAAGCGCACCTCCTCTCCCGACTCCAGCTCCTCGATGACCAGCAGCGTCCACTTGTCCCCCACCCGGTCGAGCATCTCGTGCACCAGCGCCTCCGGCTCGGCGGCGCCACCGGCCTCGCGTCCCATGGTTACCTCAGGGTGAGTATGGCTCTGAAAGGTGCCTTCTTTCCAGAAGATACCATGGGGACCATATTCGCCGCATGACCACCCAGCCTTCCCCCAAGCTCCGCCGGCTCGGTGCCACCGGGCCAGCCGTCTTCCCCCTCTCCCTCGGCTGCATGGGGATGTCGGGGATGTACGGCACCTGCGACGAGGCCGAGAGCCTCGCCACCATCCATGCCGCCATGGACCAGGGCGTGACCCTGCTCGACACTGGCGACTTCTACGGCATGGGACACAACGAGCAGCTGCTGGCCCGCGCCCTCCGCGGCCGGCGCGACCAGGTGCAGCTCTCGGTCAAGTTCGGCGTGCTGCGCGATCCGGGCGCCGGCTGGAACGGCCTCGACTGCCGTCCCTTGGCCCTCAAGAACTTCCTGGCCTACAGCCTGGGCCGGCTGGGCGTGGACCACGTGGACATCTACCGCCCTGCCCGGCTCGACCCTGCCGTGCCGATCGAGGACACCATCGGCGCCATCGCCGAGCTGGTGCAGGCCGGCTGGGTCCGCCACATCGGCCTATCGGAAGTCGGGGGCGAGACCATCCGCCGGGCGCACGCCGTGCACCCCATCGCCGACCTGCAGATCGAGTACTCGCTGATCTCGCGCGGGCCGGAGCGTACCATCTTTCCGGTGCTCGACGAGCTGGGCATCGGCGTCACGGCCTACGGGGTGCTGTCGCGCGGGCTGCTCAGCGGGTCGCGCCCGGCCGCCGCAGGCGACTTCCGGGCGCACCTGCCCCGCTTCACCGGCGACAACCGGGCGCAGAACGAACGGCTGGTGGAGCTGCTGCGCGGCCTCGCGGCCGAGAAGGGCGCGACCGCCACCCAGCTGGCCGTGGCCTGGGTGCTGGCGCAGGGGGAGCAGATCGTCCCGGTGATCGGTGCCCGCACCCGGGCACAGCTGGCGGAATCGCTCGGCGCGCTGGCACTCACGCTGACCACGGAAGACCTGGCGCGGCTGGAGCAGGCGCTCCCGGCCGAGGCTGTCGCCGGCGAACGCTACGACGTACGCCAGATGGGCATCCTCGACAGCGAGCGCTGACCCGGCTCCCGGACGCGCTCAGCCGCCGGGCCGGGGCGGCGAAACCGGCGACGGATGGGAGGGGCCACCGGCCGCCTCCCGCAGCAGGCCGGCCAGGTCGTACATGCCGAGCCGCTCGGCCCGGTCGGCCGCGGTCCGGCCCTCCTTGGTCTGCGCCGCCGGGTCGGCGCCATGGGCCAGCAGCACCCGCGCGACTTCGATGGCGCGGGCCTCGTCGTCGGCCGGGAGCCACATGAGCGGGGTCTGGTCGCCGACCCGGAGCTTCACCGGCCCGGTCGCCTCGGCGAGCAGTTGCCGGACCCGGTCCGCCTTCCCGATGGACGCCAGCTCCCACAAGTCCCGGCTGCGCTCCGCCAGGAAATCCATCATCTCCTGGTTGCGGGCGTAGGTGGCATGCCCCAGCGGAGTGCCGCCGTAGGTGGTCTCGACCGGGTCAATCTCCGCCCCGCGCGCGACCAGCAGCCGGGCGACGTCGAGCGCGTTGCTGTAGGCGGCGGCGTGCAGCGCCCGCTGGCGCGACCCGTTCTCCACCTCCATGGACACGCCGGCCTCGAGCAGCAGCGCCATCGCATCCGCGCGATTGGCGGCGGCGATCGCGAACATCGGACCCGGTTCGTCCGTGAGCCGCGGGTGCTGCGCCACCAGCTTCATCACCGCTTCGCGATCGAGCCGCAGGGCCGCGAGCCGCAGCTCGTCGGCCGGCGTGAGCCGGATGGAGGCAGCGTTCGCCCCATACCGGACCAGCAGCGCGGCGATCTCCGTCGCCCCGGCGCGGATCGCCGTCTCGTGGAGGGAGTGCTGCGGAAAGAGGTGACTCCGCGCCGGGGCCGCGTTCGGGTCGGCGCCGTGGGCCAGGCACCACTCCGCCAGCACCGGATCGTGATGCTTGATGGCGATGTCGAGGTACCACCGGGCCCCGTTGCCGTACCCGCCCATGTCCATGTGGGCCCAGCCGGGATTGTCCCAGTCGGCCCGCCGGCCGAGCCGGAGGGAGTACTCGTACACCAGCTCGAGCCACCACAGCACCCGGCCCTGGAAGTGGATGTTGTACTGCACCTGCAGGTCGTACGGCTCGGCGCCCCGCTCCAGCAGCAGCCGCACCAGTTCGTCGCGCCGCGGGTGCGGCGGGGCCAACCCTTCCCCCTCACCGATCACACCGACCAGCGCGGTGAAGCGGCAGTCCCCCGCCGGGAACCAGGCGTCGGGATCGGCGCCGGCGTCGAGCAGCGTGGTCGCGATCGCGAGGGCGTTGTCGGTGACGGCCGGCAGCGGCAGCCGCGCATAACACAGGTAGAGCAGCGGCTCCCACCCCTTGGGGCCGAGATCGAGGTCGAGATCTCCCGCGTGGCCGAGGCCCGAGCGGGCCGCCTCCGGCGCACCCGATGGCTTGGCGGCGAGTTCGGGCCGCTCAGCCAGCGCCGCCCGGACGCCCTCCAGGTCGCCGCAGACGATCTCGGTCTGGAAGGAGGCGTCGGCCAGGTCGGGGAAGCAGGTCAGCAGCCGGAGCGCGGTGTGGCGGGCGCGGAGGAAGTCCGAGGCGCCCCGCACATGGTGATCGGGGCAGGCGTTGTCCAGGAACCGCGCCACCAGCGCGTCCTCGCCCTCCCCCGCGACCCTGGCGATCGCCAGGGCGTCCCGGAGCGCGGTCCAGCCCGAAAGATCGAACTCCCGGGCGAGTGCGTGCTGGATGTCGCGCAGCGTCGGCGCCGCGGGCGGGTCGGCGAGCGCGCGGGCCAGCCGGGCACGCGCGTCAGGGTCCCCGGCGCGCAGCGCCTTGAGCCAGCGCTTCGCTTCCCGGGTGAAGTGGGTGAGACTGCTCCGAGGGGTGAGCTTCCTGGGCATGACCTTCCTCCGTGACGCCTGATGTCCGCTGAGTTCAGGCCAGGAGAAAGGCGAGATGTAGGGTCCTTCGACTCCGACTGGGTGGGAGGAATCCCCCTTGCCGCGGACAGGAGGCGCCCCAGCGCGCGCTGGGGGTATGAATGTCCCGGCCGGGGCCGAGTGTCAAGCCGGCGGGCCGGGGCTGGCGTTCGCCGTCCACCCCGCGTTGCTTCCCGGCGATTCCATCATGGCCCACGCCGCCCCGATCCCCGTGTGACCGCGCTCCGGCTCAGCCCCTGGCAACTCGTCGCCCTGCTCGGCGCGCTGCAGGGCATCGTGCTCAGCATGGCGCTGCTCCGCGCCCGCACCAGCCGCCGTGCCAACCGGCTGCTGGCGGTGGCGGTGCTCGGGTTCTCGCTGCACCTGCTCACCTTCGTGTACTACTCCGCCGGGCTGGTGGAGGCGGCGCCGCACTTCTTCGGCGTCACCCACCCGCTGCCGTTCCTGTTCGGCCCCCTCATCTACCTCTACGCCCGGCTGGCCAGCGATCCCGCCCGCCGGTTGCGTCCGGTGGACCTGTGGCACTTCCTCCCGGCGCTGCTCGCGTTCCTGTCGGCGATTCCGGTCTTCGCGCTGAGCGGCCCCGAGAAGGTGGACCTCTTCCACGCCATCCTCCGCGGGGACGAGCCGCCCTACATCACGCTGGAAGAAGACCTCAAGCTGCTGTCCGGGCTGGGCTACTCGATCGCCACGCTGTGGCTGCTCCGCAGCCACGAGCGGCTGATGGCGGAGAACTACAGCTCCCTCGAGCGGGTGAGCCTCAACTGGCTGCGGCGGCTGGCGCGCTGGGCGACCGGCATCTGGATCATCGCCATCGCCTTCGAGGTGGCCGACCTGGTCGGCATCCCCACCCCGGGCGTCGGCGACCAGCTCATCGCCGTGTCGATCACCTTCCTCATCTATGGCGTGGGGTACTTCGGGCTGCGGCAGCAGGAGATCCAGCGGTTCGACACCCAGGAGCTGCCGGTGCCGGCCGAGCCAGAGTCCGCGGCGCGCTACGAACGCTCGGGGCTCTCCTCCCGTGAGGCCGAACAGCTCACCGCCCGGCTGACGAGCCTGATGGGGGGCGAACAGCCCTATCACGATCCCGAGCTCACCCTCGCGGACCTCGCGGGCCGGCTGGGGACCAGCCCGCACAAGCTGTCGGAGATCCTGAACGGCCGCCTCGCGACCAGCTTCTACGACTACGTCAACGGCTACCGGGTGCGTGAGGTGCAGGCCCGCCTGGCCGGCCCCGACGCGGCCAACCGCAAGCTCCTGTCCCTGGCCCTCGACGCCGGGTTCGCCTCCAAGTCCACCTTCAATGCCGCCTTCAAGAAGCTCACCGGCCAGACTCCGTCCCCATTCCGGGCCGGTGGCTCGGAATAGGCTGAGTATCGGTCCGTGGCTCGCTGACGCTGGGACTGGAGTACAGGGAGATCGGGCAGGGGGCTGGAATTGCCCGGGTGTCCCCGGGGATGGGGGAGTCAGATCGCGGGTCTCGGACGGGTCCGCCCAGTCCCGGATCGAAGGCGCCTAACGAGCTTGGTCGGCCCCTCCTGCCCGGGGCGCAGCAGATTCAAACCTGCAGGTGGAACCCCCGGTCGAGACGCCGAGCCCGCCGCTGAACAGCACCACCGCAGCAGTATCCACGCGCGCCACTCCCTGCACCGGGGTCGCAGGGAGCGCGGCCTCCGCTGGCTCCAGCGAGGCGGCACAGGCACTGGCCAGGAGCAGCCCGGCGGCGGCGAGGGCTCGGCGAGTCATGGCGTGCTTTCGAGAGGGACATACCAATGACGCCCGCCCCGCGACCCCCGTGCACACTTGCGACCGGCATGCCTACTCCGCCACCCGCATCACCTCCCCGCCCTTCATCACGAAGCGCACCCGCCGGGTGGCGGTGATGTCCCGGGTCGGGTCGCCCTGCACGGCCACGAGGTCGGCGAGCAACCCGGGCGCAACCCGGCCCAGCCGGTCGTCCAGGTGAAAGGTCCTCGCGTTGCCGGACGTGGCGGCGCGCAGCGCGGCGAGCGGCGTCATCCCGTACTCCACCATCGCCTCGAGCTCGCGCACGTTGTCGCCGTGGCTGAAGACCCCGACGTCGCCACCGAAGCAGATCGTCACCCCGGCGTCGAGCGCGGCGCGGAAGCTCTTCCGCTTCTCGACCAGGCCCGGCGTCGGCGGCAGCTTGCCCTTCACCCAGCCGTC